>JAZQCR010000115.1:0-4236 GCA_045546375.1 Eubacteriales bacterium
TTTGCGGCGATGATGTGCATTAAGGGGCCACCCTGAGTACCGGGGAATATAGCCTTATTGATACGCTTATACATCTCCTCGTCGTTACAGAGGATGAGACCGCCTCTGGGGCCGCGAAGAGTCTTATGGGTAGTGGTGGTAACAACGTCTGCGATACCTACGGGCGAAGGATGAACGCCTGCGGCAACCAGACCTGCGATATGAGCCATATCTACCATCAGATATGCGCCTACCTCATCAGCAACGGCGCGGAACTTATTAAAATCAATGATTCTGGAGTATGCGCTGGCACCCGCTACGATAAGCTTGGGCTTGCACTCAAGGGCGATACGGCGCATCTCGTCGTAATCGATAAATCCGTCGTCGTTAACGCCGTAAGGAACGATATTAAAGTACTTACCCGAGATATTTACGGGTGAGCCGTGAGAGAGATGTCCGCCGTGAGCAAGGTTCATACCCATTACGGTATCACCGGGCTCGACCAGGGCAAAGAATGCCGCCAGGTTGGCGTTAGCGCCGCTGTGAGGCTGAACGTTTGCGTATGCCGCGCCGAAGATCTTCTTCGCTCTCTCACGTGCGATCTCCTCAACTACGTCAACGCAGTAGCATCCGCCGTAGTAACGCTTACCGGGGTAGCCCTCGGCGTACTTATTGGTGAGAACGCTTCCTGCAGCCATGAGAACTGCCTCGGAAACGATATTCTCGCTTGCTATAAGCTCTATATTGTGACGCTGACGGGTAAGCTCCGCGTTACAAGCGTCAAAAACTTCCTTGTCAAAAGACTCTAACTTATCAAAAAACATTTCTAAACCTCCGAAAAATCAGTGATGGAATAATCTCATACCGGTAAATGCCATTGCTATGCCGTACTTGTTACAACACTCGATAACGGCGTCGTCGCGGATAGAGCCGCCGGGCTCTGCGATATAGGAGACGCCGCTTCTCTTTGCGCGCTCGATATTATCGTCAAAGGGGAAGAATGCGTCAGAGCCAAGAGCAACACCGTCAATGGTGGAAAGATAAGCCTTTATCTCATCATCGGTAAGGGGCTCGGGGCGACGGCTAAAGTACTTCTGCCAGTTGCCCTCTGCGGTCACGTCCTCCTCATTACGGTTGATATAACCGTCGATGACGTTGTCTCTGGTGGGACGCGCGATCTCGGGAAGGAAGGGCAGGTTTAATACCTTCTCATGCTGACGTAGGAACCAGGTATCTGCCTTGGAGCCTGCAAGACGGGTACAGTGTATGCGGGACTGCTGACCTGCACCTACACCGATAGCCTGTCCGTCTACCGCAAAGCAAACGGAATTGGACTGGGTGTACTTAAGGGTGATAAGGGAGATAATGAGGTCGCGCTTGGCGCTGTCGGGAAGCTCCTTATTCTCGGTAACAAGATTAGAGAGGAGCGCCTCGTTTATCTCAAAATTATTTCTTCCCTGCTCGAAGGTGATACCGTATACCTGCTTATGCTCAATGGGAGCGGGAACGTAATCGGGGTCGATCTTTACAATGTTATATGCGCCCTTTCTCTTGCTCTTAAGGATCTCAAGAGCCTCAGGCTCATAGCCGGGAGCGATGATGCCGTCGGATACCTCACGCTGTATCAGCTTTGCGGTGGTAACGTCACACACGTCGGACAGCGCTACCCAGTCGCCGAAGGAGCACATACGGTCGGTGCCGCGGGCTCTGGCGTAGGCACAGGCCAAGGGAGAGTCGTCAAGGCCCTCGATGTCGTCAACAAAGCAAGCCTTCTTGAGCTTTTCGGGCAGAGGCGTACCTACTGCCGCGCTGGTGGGGCTGACGTGCTTGAAGGAGGTTACTGCGGGAAGACCAAGTGCCTCCTTCAGCTCCTTTACAAGCTGCCAGGAGTTGAATGCGTCAAGGAAATTGATAAAGCCGGGTCTGCCGCACAGTATCTCGATAGGAAGCTCGCTTCCGTCTGCCATAAATATCTTTGCAGGCTTCTGATTAGGGTTACAACCGTATTTTAATTCAAATTCTTTCATCTTTACTCCCTCACTGATGCTTATTGATGATTATCTGTTCTACCTCGCGGGTAGAAAGATCTGTATAGCGCACGAAAAGTGATATCTTATTATCTTCATTAAGGTTTGCCCACAGCTGGTCTGCGAACTCCTTAGCCGTGTCGGGGATAGACACTCTTTCGGGCTCGCCCTGGAAGGTGGGTATCACGGGGTTGCCGTCACACACGTAGGTGTGAAGGAAATGGCCGAGTCCTGCGGTAGCAGGGTACTCCCAGAAGAAGCGTGCGCACGCCGCACCCTCAGGGTCTGCCGCCTTGAGAATAGACATCTTGTAGCTTCCGTCGCGGGCCTGCAGACCGGAGATACGAGGTGTGAAGTTAGGACCGTCATCCTCAAACTGACGGGTGCGAAGCGCCGCCTCCCAGCTCTCTCCCTTTGCAAGGTACTCCCAGATAGTATCAGTCTGATCGCCGTTGGTGACGATAAGGCCTTCACCTATCTCACGTACAGGGTGATAGATAATGAGGTGGGGATCCACCATCAGGCTGGGGTCGTGTGCCTCAGTGCGGATGCCGTCGGGCTCCTCACGGAAGACTCTGTTACGGCTGTTTACGCTTCTACCCATAATGAAGTAAGCGGAGACTGCCTTCTTTCCGTCTGCGGTAACGCCAAGGACGATGCCGCGGCCGGGATATGTATTACCGTCAAGGCGCTGTGCCGTTGACTTTATCTCATATACGTTCATTTTACACCTCTTTGATCTTAACTCTGTCGTTCTCTACGATGATCCTGTCCTCGCAGAAGAGCTTTACTGCCTCAGGCAGTATCTTCCACTCGGCCTCTTCCATGATTCTTTTCTGTAAGGATTCGGGGGTGTCCCCTTCCCTTACCTCTACCGCCTTCTGCAGGACGATGGGGCCTGCATCACACTCGGGAGTGACGATATGCACCGTTGCGCCCGAGACCTTTACGCCCTTTTCAAGGGCCGCCTCGTGTACACGCAGTCCGTAATATCCCTTACCGCAGAAGGATGGGATCAACGCCGGATGCACATTGAGTATCTTATTCGGGAAACGCTCATAGATCTGCTCGTCGATGATGGTAAGGAAGCCTGCCAGCACCACAAGGTCAGCGCCCTCCGCCTCAAGGGTATCAGCCAAAGCCTTAGAGTATGCCGCTATATCCTCATAGTCCTTGCGAGCGAGAACAAGACTCTTTATACCGTTGTTTGCCGCTCTCTCAAGGGCGTATACACCGGGCTTTGATGCGATGACGAGAGAAATCTTACCGCATCCAAGCTCTCCTGCCTTTTCAGCATCAATCAGTGCCTGCAGATTCGTGCCGCCGCCCGATACCAAAACTGCTATCTTCTTCATTTTCTTACTCAAGGATGATCTTATCATCGTTCTCAATGATCCGGCCGATAACGTAGGCGTCCTCACCGTTAGCACGGAGTACCTCGAGCGCGGTGTCCACCTCTGCCGCAGGAACGACAACAGACATACCGACACCCATATTATAGGTATTGTACATATCTCTCTCGGGGATATTGCCCTCTTTTGCGATAACGTCGAAGATGGGAAGGACCTTGACAGCGCTCTTATCTATCTTCGCGCACAGACCGTCGGGGATGCTACGGGGAATATTCTCATAGAAGCCGCCGCCCGTGATATGGGAAATGCCCTTGACGTCTACCTTCTCAAGCAGAGCCAGTATGCTCTTAACGTAGATCTTGGTAGGCACGAGAAGTGCCTCGGCTACGGTCTTACCGCCCAGATCCTCACGGGGAACGTAGAGAGCGGGGTTATTATTATCAATATCAAACACCTTACGGCAGAGAGAGAATCCGTTAGAGTGGATACCCGTGGAAGGAAGGGCGATAACTACGTCACCTACCGCCATCTTGGTGTTATCAATTATCTTTTTCTTATCAACGACGCCAACGGTAAAGCCCGCAAGGTCGTACTCGTCCTCAGGCATCATACCCGGATGCTCTGCGGTCTCGCCTCCTATAAGAGCGGCGCCCGACTGTACGCAACCCTCTGCAACGCCCGCTACAAGCTCTGCAATGCGTTCGGGGACGTTCTTACCGCAAGCGATGTAGTCAAGGAAGAACAGGGGCTTTGCGCCTACGCAGATAACGTCGTTCACACACATAGCAACACAGTCGATGCCGATGGTATCGTGCTTATCCATAAGGATAGCCAACTTCAGCTTAGTACCTACGCCGTCGGTACCCGAAACAAGCACA
>JAZQCR010000116.1:0-11156 GCA_045546375.1 Eubacteriales bacterium
ACTTTTGCGAATTCGGGATGCTTTCTGTAGAAGAAGGAAGCCAGCTTGAGGGAAGGATCACTGTCTTTTTTATAGTAGCTGCGCTCTCTTGTCAGTACGCAGATAACCTTGTCGCATCCGTTATCAAGTGCGAAGTCAACGGGTACGGAAGCGGCGATTCCGCCGTCAAGATAACGCTTCCCACCTATCTCCACCGGCTGAAAAAGCATTGGCAGAGCACAGGTAGCGACGATTGCGCGCCACTCTCTGTCGCTTCCGTCAAGGGGAAGATATTCAGCCTTGCCGTCTGCGATATTGGTAACGCAAGCGTAGGTTTCGCAGGAGCTGTTTATCAGAGCCTCGTAATTAAAGGGATTGTGGACGTTGGGTATCTCTTCAAAAACAAAAGGGATGTTATAGTACGACTTAACTTCCTTTTTGAAAAGGTATTTTACCCCCATATATCTCTTATCTGCAGTAAACTTCATCGCCATATCAATGGCTCTGCCTGTTTGCCGCGAGATATAGGAAACGCCGTTTGCGATACCTGCAGAGGAGCCTACGGCCAGGTTGGGGTATATTTCATTCTCTAACAGAACGTCGGTAACGCCCGAGCCGAAAAGGGCGCGGCTCGCTCCGCCTTCTAAAACAATACCGAATTTCATCTGGATTCCTTTTAAAACGGGACTGTCAAAAGACAGTCCCGAAGTAGTTTAAAGTGCGTCTGCGATGTCGAGTATGAGCTTTTCGGTCTTTTCCCAGCCGAGGCAGGGGTCGGTAATGGATTTACCGTAAACGCCTTCGCCGATCTTCTGACAACCGTCCTCGATGTAGCTCTCGATCATAAAGCCCTTGAGCATCCTGCGTATGTCGGCGTTATGACGTGCAGAGTGCAGTACCTCTTTGCAGATGCGTATCTGCTCGAGAGGCTTTTTACCCGAGTTTGCGTGGTTTGCATCCACTACGAGGCCGATGTTCTCAAGGCCCGAAGCGCAGTACTGCTCGTAGAGATGTGCCAGGTCCTCGTAATGGTAGTTGGGTAAGGACTGACCGTGCTTGTTAACATATCCGCGCAGGATAGCGTGTGCGTGGGGGTTGCCGCTGGTGTTTACCTCCCAACCGCGGTAGATGAAGTTGTGGGCGGACTGCGCCGCCTTAATTGAATTCATCATTACCGAGAGGTCGCCGCCGGTAGGATTCTTCATACCAACGGGTACGTCTATACCCGAGGAGACCAAACGGTGCTCCTGGTTCTCGGTGGAACGCGCCCCTATGGCAATATAAGAGAGCAGATCCGAGAGGTAACGGTAGTTAGCGGGGTAGAGCATCTCGTCGGCGCTGGAAAGGCCCGTCTCACGAAGGCAACGTGCGTGGAGCTCACGGATGGCGAGGATTCCTTTGTATACGTCGGGTTTTTCCTCGGGATCGGGTTGGTGTACCATACCCTTGTAGCCTTCGCCGGTGGTTCTCGGTTTATTGGTGTATATACGGGGGATGAGGATGAGTTTATCTTCTACCTGATCCTGAACATTCTTCAGTCGGTAGATGTAGTCCATTACCGGCTCTTCTGCATCCGCAGAGCAGGGGCCTATAACTAACACTAACTTATCGCTCTTGCCTTCAAATACGCTCTTGACGTCGATGTCGCGCTTTTCTTTTGCGGCAACGGCTTCTGCGGAAAGGGGGTATTTTTCCTTTGTTTCCATAGGAATAGGCAGTTTTCTCACAAAATCCATTGACATAGCGGTGTACCTCTTATTATAACTTGCTTACGATCTCCTGAGTGTCGGATGCTATCATCAGCTCCTCGTCGGTGGGGATAACGTAAACCTGTACCTTAGAGTCGGGGGCAGAGATCTTGACCATATCGGACTGACGGGATACCTTGGCGTTTATCTCGTTATCCAGCTTTACGCCGAGGAACTCGAGATCTTTACAAGCTCTTTCGCGAAGCTCGGTGTTATTCTCACCCATACCTGCAGTGAAGACGATGGCGTCAAGGCCGTTCATGGCAGCGGCGTAAGAGCCGATGTACTTCTTTACCTGGTAAGCCAGTACGTTTGCGGTGAGCAGAGCCTGCTCGTTGCCCTCAAGGATAGCGGCCTCAACGTCGCGGCTGTCCGAGCCGATCTGTGAAAGGCCGAGGAAGCCGCACTTCTTGTTCATATAGTCGTTCATCTCGGAGGGGGTCATACCCTCACGTTCCATAATAAAGGTAACGATAGCAGGGTCGATAACGCCGCAACGGGTGCCCATGATAACGCCCTCAAGGGGAGTGAAGCCCATAGAGGTATCAATTACCTTACCGTCTTTAACAGCAGAGATAGAAGAGCCGTTACCGATGTGGCAGGTAACGATCTTGGTCCCCTCAGCCTTGCCGCCGAGAAGCTCGATCATCTTGGCAGAAACAAAGCGGTGGGAGGTGCCGTGTGCGCCGTAACGGCGGATAGAATACTTATCTGCGATATCCTTGGAGATACCGTAGGTGTAAGCGTAGTCGGGCATAGTCTGATGGAACGCAGTGTCGAACACCAGTACCTGAGGAACGTTAGGCATAACGGCGGTACAGCCTTCGATACCCATAATGTGAGGGGGAGTGTGAAGAGGAGCGAAGTCGATACACTTCTTAAGGGTTTCCTTGACCTCGTCGGTAACGAGGCAGCTTTTGGAATAGTAGGGGCCGCCGTGGACGACTCTGTGTCCTACTGCGCCGATCTCGCTCATATCGGCGATACAGCCTGTGTCCTTTGCGGTGAGGGCGGAGATAACAGCCTCAACTGCCTGAGAATGGTTAGCTAAAGCGATGACGGTCTTGATCTTCTCGCCGTCGCCCTTCTTGTACTCGATAGAGCTGTTTGCGGTATCGCCGATACGGTCGCAGAGACCCTTGGCCAGAACCGCGCCGTTCTCCATATCAAAAAGCTGATACTTAAGAGAAGAGCTGCCTGCATTAACTACAAGAACTTTCATTGTGTTTATCCTCCAAATTGACATATCTTGATATTTGTGATAAAATATATTATACTACAAAGGTAAGAAATTTTCAATGATTTAAGCACACTTTTTTAGGAGGAAATGGGACAAAATGACTGCCGTTGCCGTTATATGTGAATATAATCTTTTTCATAACGGCCACGCTCGCCTTATTTCAGCTATCAAGGAGCGCTTTGGAGAGGAAACCTGCGTCGTGTCTCTTATGAGCGGCAACTTTACTCAGAGGGGACTTCCTGCCGCGGCGGATAAGTATCTGCGCGCTCACGCGGCATTGCTTTCGGGCAGTGATCTTACCTTAGAGCTTCCTGCACCCTATGCTTTTTCCGTTGCGGAGCGTTTTGCCCGCGGCGGGGTAGAGCTTGCCGACGGACTCGGCTGTATAGACTACCTTGCCTTTGGCAGTGAGTGCGGTGACGTTGAGGCCCTTTCTCTCGCCGCAGAGCGTTTTTCGAGCGAAGAATATGGGATGGCTCTGAGCAGGGCTCTTTCCACGGCTGATAAGGAAGAATCGTACATTCGTACACGTCAGCGGGTCTATGAGGAGCTGTACGGAGAGGCGGAGTTTCTTCCCAATGATCAGCTCGGCATTGAATACCTGAATGCTTTAAAAAATACGTCCGTGAAAGCCGCAGTATTTACGAGAACAGGAAGCGAAACGGCTACCGAATCAAGAGCGGCGTTTCTTTCCGGCGATGATGAAACTCTGCTTAGGCTCGTTCCGTACGGTGCTTACGAGCTTTATAAAAAGGCGGTGCCCGCGTCATACGGTCCCTTATCTAATGCGGTGCTGTCCTTCCTTCGCTTGGCCGA
This sequence comes from Eubacteriales bacterium, assembly GCA_045546375.1. Classification (GTDB taxonomy): domain Bacteria; phylum Bacillota; class Clostridia; order Oscillospirales; family CAG-272; genus CAKSEI01. The sequence continues at coordinate 3,784 of JAZQCR010000116.1, forward strand.
TCCTGTGGTCCTTACTGAATATGAGGGAATGAACGCTGACCTCGCGCACCGATTCGTGCGTGTAGCAAGGGAGAGTCGTAACGTCACAGAGTTTTTTGATAGTTGCACTACTAAGAAGTATACGAGAGCCCGTATCAGACGCGCGGTTCTTAGTTGCATTCTGGGCATTAGGCCTTGTGACTATAAAGGCGTCGGCCATACACTGGTGCTTTCCGCAAATGAAAAGGGCTGTGAGCTTCTCTCGCGTATGAAAAAAAGCAGTAAGATACCCGTATATACCAAAGGCTCACTTTTAGATGAAGAACTCGCTGTTCGTTCTGATTCGCTGTATACTTTGGCGCTTCATGAGCCCTGTGAGTCAGGCGCGTTTTTACGCAAAAGTCCGATTATTTTAAAATAACTCTTGCATTATTTGCTCAAATGTATTATTATATAATGTGTTAATATGAACGGAGGTGTTGATATGCCTGAAATTAAAGACGGAAAGGGAAAGTACTTAATGTATAAGGGCAAGCCCCTTGTACGTGAGAATAACTTCATATGCTACGGTGATATGGAGGACGAGTACATTCTCTTCTTAATGATCCTTACTAATAAAACGGTGGAAACGCCTGCAGGCAAGCAGGAGATCCCCGACAATATACTTGTCCAGGTGCTCGGCCGTGAGCAGGGCAAGGATGGCCACACTAAGATAGTCAAGCAGTGGCAGAAGAACGGTCTGTACGATGCGCTGGATATCGGTATCGTGACCCTTGACCGTCTGAATGTAGGAGCATAACAAAAAGTCGCTTTACAGCGACTTTTTTGTTTATTCGTACAAAAACCGTATTTCTGTTTCATTTGACAGCATATCCGTTGCACGAAGGAAAAGAACCAGGAAGAGCACCGATGCCAGCATACATACAAACCACATGATGGATGCAACGAAAATCAGGGCTATCCGTAGTATCAAGCAAAGAGCTAATAAATATGCCGACAGTTCAGCGTGCTTGAATGCTTCTTTAATTGTGTTATAGGTCAGCTCGTTTCTGTCTTTTGTTTGTTCGCGCTCATACTTTGTAGCCGTGTATACTTTGGCAAGAGAGGTCATCTCGGCGCGCATTCTGCTCATCATAGCGATGAAGCAGCCCGCCTCCAGTACGGTAAAGGCAACTATAAGAATAAATAGTACCAGCCCCACCGTTTCTCTTCCTATAACGACGCTGATTATATCGCTGTAGGAGAGGCTGCCGTCACCGGGGTCGTACATTATGACGAATACCCAAGTTAATAGGTACTGTATAAAGGAGATAGCCGTAAAGACGGCGGTAAGGGAAAGGGAGGATCCCTTCACCTCCTGTATTACCTTGTTATCACTTCCGGGAATTGTGGCGCGGAGCATCTTAAGGCCTATAAAGAAGCATATACCCAGGAGGAATGAAGGAATAACGTTAATATTCCATATGGTAAAGGACACAGCAAAGACGGCGCCCGCCTTAATTACACTGAAGAAGGTCTTCATACGTGCGCGAATAAAGATATTGGGCGTTTCCTTAACGATTTTCAGATATTCATTCTGAGCATTGTCCTGGAAGGTGGCGGTGCGGAATCTGTTGAGGTAGTTCCTCATCTTGAAAAGCCACACGATGCCCAGCATCAGCACCACGAAGACGTTGAGGAGGTTCAGCATAGAGCGCATACCGCGTGCGGCAACGTACTCAGCACTGTAGGTAGCATCCGCAACGCCGGACTCCATTAAGAAGGGAAGCTCTGCGATGACGCACAGAGCGTTTTTCGCGACGAGAAAGAATCTTGTAAAGGAGAGTATACTGCGAAAACCTTCTTCCCCTTTGCCCGAGCCAAGCCTGGTCCAGGCGGAATCAAGTCCGTCAAGGAGAAGGTTGAAGGCAGGGAGGCAGTAGATAAGCTCGATTATACCGAAGGCGAAGGAGAAGGTCAGGTGCCATCCGCGGTCAAAGGCTCCGGTACTTGACGAGCTTAGGTAAAAGAGCAGGAAGAAGGAGAGTATCTTGCACGCGGAAACGGTGCACATTTTTTTGAGGGCGTCCTTCGCCTCATCAACGCCTACGCTGATGAGCGCCATCTTTTTGACGGAGGAGATTATCAGTAGGTATCCTATAAGGTCGGGGAATATATCAAGTATGGATATATTGGGCCCCATAAGGAAAAATATACCTAAAAGAAAGCGTCCTATCTTCATTTGTTATCTCGGTCTCCTTTGAGCATTTTGGTCATAAAGGCTTCGAATTTGTTGGGTGTGTAGGGCATATCCTCGTCTCCCTCAAGGCAGATAAGTCTGTAGCAGGAGGCGATGAGAAAAAGGTTCATAAAGCGCATTACATAGCCGAGCACCTGCTGGATAGCAAGAGCGGCGCCCTTGGTCACCCCGTTGATATATGGTATCAGGTCATAGTTATAAGCTGTGAAGAATACGGTAAAAGCGAAGAAAAGGCAAACGACTGCGAAATTGCGCTTGCATTTGCCTGAGAGCTTCGGAAGCCCTACCTGCTCTGCAAGCTCCGAAAAGCCCATAAGCATGAAGAAATAGAAGGGAAGAGTCAGCACCATTTCCGTGACGGTAATAACGTTCATGATGATGCCCGACGTCTGCGTTACGAGTGAGCTTATCTGATAAGCCAGCTTTGCAAATGATACTGCTAAAAGCCCCATACTGCAAAAAGCGGCGTAACGTAGCTTCTTTATATATTTACCCAGTTTTGTAAGGGCTATGAGTATCAGCGCATAAGCCAGCAACAAGGGCGGAAAATCAATGCCCTTGTAGGGTACGCTGAAAAGCAACATATATCCAAAGAAAAGTATACCGAATCCCATAATATCCCTCAATTTTCGTATTTTTATCATTATATCACATATTTTTTAAAATAAAAAGAGGATAGCATAAACTATCCTCATATTTTATTCTTGATCTCGTCCTTTAATCTGCTGATTATCTTTTTTTCAAGGCGGGATATGTATGACTGTGATATTCCCAACCTATCCGCCACCTCCTTTTGAGTCATCTCTCTGCCGCCGCCAAGGGCAAAGCGCATGGTGATGATCTCTTTTTCTCGCGGAGATAGTGTATCCACCGCCAGACGTATGGTCTTCTTGTCCTCGTCGGTTTCCAGGTTTCTGTATACCTCGTCCTCATCCGAGCCGATAACGTCCGAGAGCAGGAGCTCGTTTCCGTCCCAGTCTACGTTTAAGGGCTCGTCTATAGAGAGCTCGTTTCGTTGTGCACCCGTCTTTCTTAAGTGCATTAGTATCTCGTTTTCGATACAGCGGGAGGCGTAGGTGGCGAGCTTGATATTCTTGTCCATTTTAAAGGTATTTATAGCCTTGATAAGTCCTATGGTTCCGATGGATATAAGGTCTTCGATGCCCGAGCCCGTGTTCTCGAATTTCTTAGCTATGTATACCACCAGCCGCAGATTATGCTCCACCAAAACCGAGCGTAGCTCGGGCTCGGACTCCAGCCTTTCGATTATGTCCGCTTCCTCCTCGGGTGAAAGGGGACTGGGCAGAGACTGAGCGCCGTTGATATAATAGATCTCTCCCTCTGTGGTATTTCTAAAGATGCGTTTAATAACGCCGAAAAACATTTTAATTCCTCCTAACATAGCAGCGACGGTGTGATGGCGGCATACCCACCGAAGTCACTTTTTTCGCTGGTGGGCAGTATGCCGAGGCACGCCTCTTTTTCCTCTCCGTTTATTTTGATCCTGTCGGGTGTGTATACCAGCATAAGTGAGCTTCCACCCACCGAATGGGAGGGTATCACGTGCACTCTGTGTGATATACTGGGGCTGACCTTGTCAAGGACGGTGAGGTCACCCGTGCGAAAAAGCTCTTTGGTATCAAAGGGCAGAATGGGAAGGGCGGTAATATAACCCGTGACTATGACGGGTCTGCCGTTATAAGGGTCGCAAAGCAGGTTGCCGGTGTCACAGATGCTCTCTATTTTAACCGAGCAGCCTTCGCCGAAGATCTCCACGCTCACCGGCTGCTCCGAACGCTTTTTCTGAAAGAGTCTGCCGCAGAAAACGGACAGTATGCCCACTATTCCTGCGCAGATAAGTATGTATACGGGCGGTATGTCCGTATATACCGTGCCCGGGTTGCCGCCTATACTCACCGAATGGGAAGCTCCGCCTGCAAGAGTATAGTATAAAGCGCTGATACCGCCGCCCAAAAGAAAATTCACCCCGAAGAAAACGGCAGTGCATTTTATGAGGCTGTAGACCCTGCCCGAAAAGGCGATCACGTTCATAAGAAAGGCAACGGTAAAGTGTATTACCGCACTGATCAGGTATGCACCCTGCAGAAAAAGTGATGCGATGGCATAAACGGCGCCAAGCGCGGAGGAGATCAGGATAGGCAGAGTGCGTATCCTCCTTCGTAAGACCTTTCCCGTTACGTATAATGAGAGAAGGTCCATACTGAAATTTATAATAAAGAGTACGTCAGCGTACACGACTTGTTCCAAGATATCACCTTGATAATTCTAAACCCCGTACGGCGTAAAATTTGTCACAGTGTGGCGGTGAAAGAAAAACCTTTTGTCATAAAAATGCAGAGAAAAAAGCACTTTTTTGGATATTCTGCCTATGACATTTTAACTAAAAATATGTTAAAATATATTTAAGAGAAAAAGAGGTGAGAAAATGTTCAAGATAGGGGATACGGTAATATACGGTACAAACGGAGTCTGTGAGGTGTCCGGAATAGAGGAGCGTGTCTTCGGCGGGATGAAGGATGAGTACTACGTACTCCGCCCACGTTCAGGGGCAGGCTCAACCGTCTTTGTGCCGATAGGAAACGAGAAACTGACTTCTCGTATGAAACGAATGCTTTCGGCGGACGAGGTGCGCCGACTTATAAAGGATTCAAGTAAGGCGGATATCAATTTCGCCTCGTCGGATAACGAGCGCCGAAACCTCTATAAAAGCTGCTTTGAGGTCTCGGACAGAGGGCAGATCATCTCTTACGTAAAAGCAGTGCTTGCCCATCAGGATAAGGTGGAAAAGGCAGGCAAGAAGCTGCATATGTGTGATGAGCGCTTTCTCACTACTGCGGTAAAGGTGCTCTATGAGGAATTTACCATAGCATTAAAAACAGAGCCGGAGGATGTGCTCCGACTCATAAAAGGTGAATAAACGAAAAATCCCTGACCGTCGGTCAGGGATTTTTAAGTATAGGATTTACGCGTTTGCTTTGGTCCACTCGTCAGCCTTAGCGGCGGACATACGCTTGATGTCCTCTTTAGCGTGGATGGACTCTTCACCGCCGTTGACGTAAAGGAAGAACTTTCCGTCAGCGGTCTTATAGAGGCTCTCTTCGTAGCCGTCTGCGTCACCGAAGGTGCCGAAGGTCTTCTTTAAGAGAAGCTCCGCATTCTCGGTATCGTACTCAACCTTGCAGATGATCTTTTTCATTTTGAAGCATCCTTTCTATTATTTTACAGAGTTATTATACCATAATATCCTTTTTAAATCAACAGTATAATTATAGCAATAATAGGTGACATTTGGCGTAAGTTGTGATATAATGTAGAAAAAATCACTTACGGGGTGTGAAAATGAACTTTTTAGAAGAACGTATATTAAAGGACGGACTGGTAAAGCCCGGTAACGTATTAAAGGTAGACAGCTTCTTAAACCATCAGATGGACGTTTCGCTCCTTGACGAGATAGGCAGAGAATTCAAGCGCAGATTCGGACATAAGACTATCACCAAGGTGCTCACCATCGAGGCGTCGGGCATCGCTATCGCCTATCCCGTGGCCCGTGAGTTCGGCGTGCCCATGGTATTTGCCAAGAAGTCAAAGTCGGTGAATATCGACGGAGATATGTACGTAGCAGAGGTTGAGTCTTTTACTCATAAGAACAAAAATCAGGTCATCGTCTCCAAGAAGTTCTTGTGCCCCGAGGATCACGTGCTCATCATCGACGATTTCCTCGCTAACGGATGTGCGCTTCAGGGACTTATCTCTATCGTTGAGTCCGCAGGCGCTACCGTAGAGGGTCTGGGTATCGCCATAGAGAAGGGCTTCCAGATAGGCGGCAGAGTTATCCGCAATCTGGGCTATCAGCTCGAGTCCCTGGCTATAGTAGACGCTATGGACGCGGAAAAGGGAACCATCACCTTCAGAGAGCAATAAACGACAAACCTGCTGTACAACTGTGTACAGCAGGTTTCTTTTGAATACTTTATAATTCTACAGTGTAAAGGATATTGGGCTCGGCATTTGCGAGAAATTCCTTAACGTTGATACTATCGATTTTTACATTTTTCTCTTTTTTGTTAGTTTTACCGTCCCAAGTCTTGCAAAGATAAATATGCTTGGCACCCTGCAGATTTTTGAATTCATTGAATATTCTTTCAAACTGCTCTAACTCGGCGTCCTCTGCATCGTTGCTGCCGATAGCGGTTCCGCAGTCGCATATTCCGTCATAAATTCTGCAGTTAACGGATCCGTCCAGTACGGACAGCTTTACGTCATGCTTAGTGCCCATACGGAAATGACAGTCGTATCTTGCGTATATTTCTTCGAATTGCTCTTTGTCAACCTTGCCGTATAACGCACCGTGAAGATAATAGCACATTGAGTTTATCTCCTTTATTTTGTTTTCTTACTGTATGGTGGCCAATCTATTTCGGGCAGGCTGAGTCCGTGAACGTCATTCAGATACTCTTCAAATTTCCTGAAAAAAGCGTTGAATGCCAGTTCGTCGTTGTTACCGCTTGTGTAAAGAATATGATTCCACCAACAGGCGTAGCCGTTTTTGTCATCAAGAACGGTTTCGTTATACCACTGAATGAAGGAATGGAAGTGTTTTAAATTATCTTCACAGTGGCAATAACTAAAGGCTTCCGACATACTGAACAAATTATCCCTTAAAGAGAGCAAGGATGCTTTGCCGAAGTAGGCTCCCGGCGTCTTTTTAAGACGAGCAAAGTGTACAAGTTCGTCGAATTCTTCATCAAAAACACTCATATCGCACACCGCCTTTCTCTTTATATATTGTACCATATTTTTTTACGAAACGCAATGATTAATAAGACTTGGTGAACAGAAGTTGCGTAGGTGTGCTCTCTCGTTTGTGCCTTGACATGTATGTGAATAAATGGAACAGATCGCCATTATGTTATTATTACATTTACTCGGTAATTTTTGCAAAAACGGCTTGACAAGAATTTTCCCTTGTGTTATAATATCCGCTGTGAGCAAACGAAGGTTTGTGCTCCAGAGATAGACCTATGGAGAAGTCGCGTAGCTGGTCGAGCGCGCACGATTGGAAATCGTGTAACCCTTAACGGGGTTCGAGAGTTCGAATCTCTCCTTCTCCGCCAGAAAACGAAAGATTCCGACA
>JAZQCR010000117.1:0-27200 GCA_045546375.1 Eubacteriales bacterium
TCACGGCGGATGAAGGGGGATGCGGCTATCGCTATGCTGTCGGTATCCGCCCTTGCGGTAGGCTATCTGTTATTACATCTTTTCCCCAGAGGCAACGTCAGCGGTGACGTGTGTACCACCCTTTTCGGCTCTTCATCCATCCTCACCCTGTCGGGTGCGGACGTGGCGGTGTGCGCCGTTATATGTCTTGTGGTGTTGGTATTGTTCACCGTGTTTTATAATAGGCTCTTTTCGGTCACCTTCGACCCTGCCTTCGCTAAGGCAACGGGGGTCAAGACCGAACTCTATGAGCTGGGCATAGCCCTCACCTGCGCGGTGGTCATCGTGGTGGCTATGCGGTATGTGGGAGCTCTCTTGATCTCCGCCCTGGTGGTCTTTCCCACCCTGTGCGCTACAGCGCTTTTCCGTTCATTTAAAGCGGTAGTCATTTTCGCTGGCAGTATCAGCGTGCTGTGCGCCGCCCTCGGTATGACCGTGTCCATTCTTTTCGGCACACCGGTCGGCGCTACCATCGTGTGTACCGATATTATAGCGTATATCATCTGTATTATTATAGGGAGAATAAAAAATGTATAACAGCATAAGACCCGGTAAGGTGTGGCTGCCCATCCGCTTTGAGGGTGATATGGCATATATCGACTGGCATGACGAGTGGAGAATAGAGGACTACGAATAATGGGATATGCATTTTTAGCCTTAGCACTTTTTGCAGGGGTTACCAAAGGCTATTGCGGTAAGAAGACGGGCGGCTACGTTCACGGCGTGGGCGGCTCGGTCATGGCGAATATCATAAGGATGGCGCTCTGCGCCGTCATAGGCCTTGTGATAGTTCTTGCGGGCGGGGGTGCCTCGGGGCTCTTGCCTTCGGGCACGGTCATGGCCATCTCCCTTTTTTCGGGGGTTACCACCGCTGTTTTCGTTGTAAGCTGGCTCATCTCGGTGGAGAGGAGCGCCTATATGATGCTGGACGTCTTTCTGATGTTAGGCGTTCTCGTGCCTATCTTAGCGGAGAGCCTGCTCTTTGGCGAGAGCGTGGCCCTTACCCAGTGGCTTGGCATCGGCATCCTTCTCGTTGCCGTTGCGCTTATGTGCTCTTATAATAATACTATAAAAAAGAGGCTCACCCTCTCTGCCTTGGCGCTTCTTACCCTTTGCGGTCTTTCCAGCGGACTTGCCGACCTTTCGCAAAAGCTTTTCGTCCGTTATTCGGGGGGCACGTCTGCCTCGGTCTTTAATCTTTATACCTACGTTTTTGCGGGACTGACCCTTATTATCGCATATCCTTTCCTTAAAGGCAAAAAGGAGGACGGCGGGATAGAGTGGAGAAGGGTGGCGGTGTATATCGCCGTTATGGCGGCATGTCTCTTTGCCAATTCTTACTTCAAGACCCTTGCCGCCGCACACCTGAGCGCAGTACTGCTCTATCCCCTCAATCAGGGCGCGGCGCTTATCCTCTCATCCCTTATGTCTGCGACCCTGTTCCGTGAGAGGCTCACCGTAAAGGCCATAGCGGGTATTATCACCGCCTTCATAGGACTGCTCATCATAAATCTACTGTAAATTAAGCAGGAGCTTACCATGCCGTTTCCCAGTATATATTCGCGCAGACCCGATTACGTTACGGGCGCGACAGATGCAACGGATTTTCGCTTTGAAGAGAATTCGGGCTCTCCGTGTCCTGTGCTTTACGACTACATCGTAGGGTCAAACAGCGCTAAAATAATCGTTCATCCGTCCGCATCTCCGATAAGGTGTCTGAAGCTGCGCTTTGAGGAAGACCTTTCCTTCGTTGAGAGCGTATGCGGCGATGCGTGGATGACCTGCGGCGGGGAGCAGGCCATTTATTGGTCGGGTGTAACGGCCTACCGTGTCCTGCCCTGGTTTTGCTATCTGCGCTCAGTGGACAGGATGGCGTGCTACGGAGTCAAGACAGGAGCCGATTGCTTTGCATACTGGCAGGTGGATACCCGCGGTATCACCCTGTTCCTTAATCTGATGTCAGGAAGCGGCGGAACCGACCTGCGCGAATCCATCACAGCCTGCGAAATAGTGGAATACATAGCGCCCGAGGGACAAAACTGCTTTAAAACAGCATCTGTCTTCGCCGGTATGATGTGTGATGCGCCCGTGCTGCCTAAGGAACCCGTATTCGGTATTAACGATTGGTATTGGGCGTACGGAGACGTTACGGAGGGTATAGTAAAGCAGAAACTGGATATCCTCGACACGCTCACCGACGGTTTAAAGCACAAGCCGCATTTAGTTATAGATGACGGCTGGCAGATAAGGCGTGACGGCGGAGAAAAGCGTTATATAGGCGGCCCGTGGAAATGCAGTGAGAAGTTTGGCGATATCGTACGCACGGCCGAGCTTATCCGTAAAAGAGGTGCTAAACCGGGAATATGGTACAGATCCCTTTTAACGGTTGAGGATATGCCGAGGGAGGCGGTCCTTAGGGAGCATGACAACGGTCGCGTAATGGACCCGACCCATCCGTGGGTACTTGAGAAGGTTGCCTCTGACACGGCGATGATCCGCGGATACGGCTTTGATTTCATTAAGCATGATTTTTCCACCTGGGATATCTTCGGGGGTATACTTAGTAATAATAACGGCATTGATATTCTGAAGAGCCCGTGCTGTTTTTACGATAATACCAAGACGTCGGCAATGGTCTTAAAGGAACTGTACGGGACGATACAGCGGGCGGCAGGCGGTGCGGAGGTCTTAGGGTGCGGAGTGGTCGGGCACCTGTCTGCGGGCATACACCAGATGTACCGTGCGGGTACGGATACCAGCGGACGTTCCTTTGAGTGGACGGTACGCAACGGAGTGAATTCGTTTATGCGTCTGCCTCAAAACGGGAAATTCCACGTTACCGATCACGACTGTGCCGCCTTTACAGAGAAGGTGCCCTTTGAGGAGAATCTGAGCTTTTTGGAGGCCTGCGCCGTCAGCGGCTCGGTGACTATTGCGTCCGTCACGCCGGGACTGTTAAATGGCGGTCAACTGGAGAGGATAGCTGAAGTTTTCAGGCTTGCCGACGGTGGCAATACGGATTTTGCCATCGATAATTTTGAGAGAACGTCACTTCCCGAAAGGTTTTTGTATAACGGTGAGGTCAGGGAGTATAACTGGTTTGAGTATTACAAGGGCTCACGCTCACAGTTATCCTGGCTATATTAACTAAACAAAAAAGAACAGCGTCAGCTGTTCTTTTTGTATGCCGTTATTATCTCGCGCCGTGTATAGTTCTTTGTCTTCTCAAAGAGCTCCTCGGGAAGGGAGGTGACTGACTCTTTCCACTTTGCGCCACGTGGGATATAACCCTTTTCTTTGCACCACTCAAGAGCTGTAGCATAGCGGTGAAGGGGCTTGCCGTCCTTTAGCATCCTTTCGCGGCGGAAGTCAACCGCCACCTCGCGAGGTGCGATGAGCATTGCAAGCTCGCCCCATGTCATGGGAGCATCAGGGCGGACGGTATTGTCCGAGTAGGCGATACCGTGCTCACCGAGGAGCGAGCACGCTTTATCAAAGAGGGGATCGTCCCTACCGAGGTCTGCAAAGGGTGACTCACGGAGGAGCTCGTTTACCGTGACTACCTCGTAGCCGTATTCTTTCAGCAGTTTGAGCTGTCTTCCCAGGCCCACCGCTACAGGTGTGCGCTTTGCCATATTGTAGCCGTCCTTCTGGAAGATTATCTGACCGCAGAAGAAGTCGGGGTCTGCCTTAAGCGCCTTTTCCATAGGCGCAACCATGGCGTTCACCTCTGCTTCAAAGGCCGCTTTGGGGTCGGGATTCGTGGATGGCAGCCATCCTGCGCCGTCGAAGGATGCCGCCATATAAGCGTACCCAAGCTGCTCGTACACGTCGTAGGAGGTAAAGCACTTGTCTATCTTATCCACGTAATGGGCGGGTCTGCCCATCACCATCTCATAGCCGTATTTTCCCTTTACCAAAGTATCAAGGCGCTCTATATCGCGGTATGCCTTGCTATATTCACCCAGGTACACACGCTTGCCGTAGACGAAGGGCTTCTTACCGAAGATGATATGCTCGTAACAATGGTTTGAGAGCTGATGCCCCTCGTCTATCATACGGCGTACCAGCCGCTCACAGCGCGCCGCACCGCCCTTTTCGTCCATATTTATATCGGGATAGTGATCGTATTTAATTCCGCCCCAGGCGGCAGAGCCTACGGCACCTGCTTCGTCAGGATAATTTCCCGCCGTGTCACCGATTATGTCGAAGGTGCCCTTGGCGCTGTACTCATTAAGGGTGTCGAGAAGCACGTCGGTCAGGCTCTTTCCGTCAAAGAGATCGGGGGAGCAGGGTATATCCATAGGCCCGTCGTCAAAGGTCATTGCGCAGATGCGCTTATCCGTTTTCACCCTCTCAAGGCGCCTTGAGTATCCTATATAATGCTTTGTAGGCGGGTCGATGATGCCCTTTAAGAGCTTCTTGCCCTTTTTACCTATCTTTACTATAAGTGACATAGTCCTTGTCCCTTCTCTTGAATAAATCTTCGAGTAAACACTTGGCGGCGAACAAAGTCCATTTTATATACGAGCCGCCTATCTTCTTTAGCTTCACCCTCTGGCTTTTTGCGGTGGCGTAAGCGGGTGAGGGTCTGCCGCAGACCGAACTGCCGCCGCCCTTTATATCCTCGGTCACGGTGTAGGCGTTGCCTATCTCATCCTCGGTATGTGCGTCGCTTCCGCCGTATATGGCAAGTCCGTGGCGCTTTGCAAAGTCAAGGGCCATTTTGTTGGCGTCCTTGTTTTTTCGCTCTGCCCGAGAGTTGTAGACCTCTACGCCGTCGATAAGGTGAGCGATCTCCTCTACCTTGTCCTTATACTTCAGGTGCTCGTAGGGGTGCGCCAGCACGGCGATGCCGCCGCAGGCGTGTATTCCCTCGATAAGAGCCTCAAAGGTGTCTGCCTTTACCTCTTTTTCCATACCCAGCGCCAAGAGGTGTCCGTACTCGGTGGAGTATTCGCATCCTCTTATGATAAAGCCGTCGAAGGTGTCACCCGAATAGAAAACGTCGTGGTCACATACGGCAACTCCGTCAAGGCCGCGCTCTTTTGCCACCCTTACTATTTCCGATATCTCCATCACTCCGTCAGCGGATGCCTCGGAGTGGATATGCAGGTCTAACTTCATCTCTTAAAGCTCTTTATAAGATATTTTCTGTATGGCGCCTTGTCGTCCTTGGCTTTTAAGGCTTCTTTTGCTAAGAAAAGGTCACGGACACCGCCGAAAGCGGTCTTGAAATGCCCCTTAAAGAGGTGAGAGAGGGTGCTCATACCGTCGTTTAAGGTAAAGCGCATACGAACTCCCTGCTTAAATGATGCAGGCTGATACTCTACCCTCTCACCCATGCTTGACCGCGCGTAATCCTCGGTAAAGTGGGAGTCACAGCATACGGTCATAGGGTAGGAGCCCCAGACTCGGGGGTTCACCTCTAAAATATACTTACCCTTGTATTCCACCATAGCCATACCCTTAAAGCCGAAGGAGGATAAGAGCCTATATGCGTTTTCTATCATCTTTTCATCGTAAAAGCTCTCACAGCAGGAGGAGGGGCCGCCGGTGATGGGATATTCGCGTATACGGCGGTGGCAGACAGCGTTGATGAGCTTTCCTTCGCTGTCTATAAGTAAGCAGGCGCCCATACCGTCACCCTCTACTTTCTCTTGTACGATAGGTTCCGGGTCATACTGACGCATTTTTGCCATTTTTACCATAAATTCCGCTTCGTCATTTGCTATGGTATAGCGGTCGGCGGCGGTAAGCCCCAGCTTCTCTCCGCAATGAGGCTTGATGACCACGGGATAAGCCTCGGGCTCGCCCGAATACTGCTTCGGTACGGGAAGTCCTAATTCTTCCGCTCTTGCGTGAACTGTCTCCTTGTCGTTTAGTGCGTCCAGCACATCGGGGCTTGACACGAGAAAACGGCAGACCTCTTTAAACTCGTCTGCATATTTACTGACTGTATTAAGGGTTGTAGCACCCAGAGGGAAAAGTACCGGTCGCTCATACTCTCTGATAATAGCCAAAAGGCGGTCTTTATACTCCCTATCCTTTACGCTGCCCTCTATAATATGGGTGTCGGCGGCATAGCGCGAGGAAAAGACGGGGGGAGTGCCCTCCGACTCCGCCTCGGTCTGTGTGAGCACCACGCGCCAACCCGCCCTGCCTAAAGCCCGGGTGGCGGCTATGCTCATTCGGTATTTGCCGTCTGTGACTATAACTGTTTTCATCTTACCATATATTATACACTATCAGGTGAGGTTTTTCAACCGATTAATCTATATAATAGGGCGCTTTTTCGGTTGACATTCGCCTAAAACTATGGTATTATTATCTATAACCCAAAAGATTTACAGAGGTATACCGTGGTAAGAAGTATGACCGCCTACGGCCGTGCCAGGGAGCAGGTCGGAGCGAAGAATATAACAGTCGAGCTAAAGAGCGTCAATAACCGCTATCTTGACTGCCAGGTGAAGATCTCCCGTGCATACAGCTTCCTTGAGGAAAAGGTGAAAAGCTACGTGCAGGCGGCGGGCATCTGCCGAGGCAAGCTGGATATCTATATAGGAGTTGAGCTCACCGAGAGCGTAGGTACTCTTGTAAACCTTGACGAGGCTTACACCGAGAGTTATATCGCCGCGCTGAAGCAGCTTCGCGACACCTTCGGTCTTGCTGACGATATCTCGGTAATGAGCGTTGCCGCCAACCGCGACATCTTCACCGTTACCAAGGCAGAGGAGGATGCGGAAAAGGACTGGGAGGAGATACGCTCGGTACTTGACAAGGCTCTTGCCGACTTCCTTGCTTACCGTGAGCGTGAGGGCGAGCGCCTTCACCGCGACCTTGCCGAGAAGAAGGCTCACCTTATGGAGCTGGTGGACGTTATCGCCGCACGCTCCGCCGAGGTCATCGCGGGCTACCGTGACCGTCTGGAGGCAAAGCTGAAGGCTGTGCTTGAGGACAACAAGATAGATCTAAACGAACAGCGTATCTTGACCGAGTGTGCCATATTTGCAGACAAGGTGGCAATAGATGAGGAGATAGTGCGTCTGGGCTCTCATTTCGTTTCCTTTGACGAGATGTTCGAGAGCGCCGAGCCAGTGGGAAGGAAGCTGGACTTCCTCCTTCAGGAGATGAACCGTGAGACCAATACTATCGGCTCGAAGGCCCAGGACAGCGACATCGCGAAGATAGTCATCGAGATGAAGAACGAGCTTGAAAAGATAAGAGAACAGATACAGAACTTGGAGTAATATGAGATTTATCAACGCAGGATTTGGAAATCTGGTAGCCGCGGACCGCGTGGTGTCCATCGCCTCCCCCGATGCCGCGCCCATCAAGAGAATGGTGCAGGACGGTAAGGAGAGCGGCAGGGTCATCGACGTCTCCTGCGGTAAGAAGACGAAGTCGGTGCTGTTCTGTGACAGCGACCATATCATCCTCTCGGCTCTTACACCCGAGAAGCTGCTCCACGCTATGGGCGAGGAGATGCCCGAAGGAGAGGTGGAAGGATGAGAGGCTTACCCATCGTTATCTCCGCTCCGTCGGGAGCAGGCAAGGGAACGGTCATCCCCTTCGTGATGAAGGGCCTTAAGGATGCGGCGTTCTCGGTATCCTGCACCACCAGGAGCCCGCGCCCGGGTGAGGTGCACGGAGTGAACTACTTCTTCATCTCGCGGGATGAATTTCTTAAACGCCTTGAGCGAAACGAGATGCTGGAGCACAACGAGTACGTTGGCAATATGTACGGCACCCCCCGCAAGGAGACTGAGGATGCTCTCAGTGCAGGTAAGGACGTCATCTTTGAGATAGACGTGAACGGCGCTATGAATATCAAGAAGGCTATGCCCGAGGCGGTGCTTATAATGATAATGCCCCCCGACTATCACACTCTCGAAAACCGTCTGCGCCTTCGCGGCACCGACGCACCCGAGGTGATAGCACAGCGCATGGCGCAGTCACTTAAGGAAATAGAGTATCTGCCCCGCTACGACTACTTCGTAATAAACGAAACGGGTAAGGCAGAGGAGGCCGCCAAGAAGATACTGGCGATCATAGAAGCAGAGCGGTACACCACCGCGCGCCATCCCGACTACGTAGAAACTTTCAAAAATGATAGAACAGAGGAGAATTAAGCCATGATTATGGAACCTACAGTTGACCAGTTAACAAAGGGTGAGATCAACCGCTATACCCTGGTGCTCGCTACAGCTAAGTGCGCACGCATCGTCACCGACGAGTACGTTGAGCAGCGCGAGAGAGCCGACCACCTTGTTGCGAACAAGGAGACCGACAAGAGCATCGCGGCTCTTATCGACAAGGATATCCGCGACAAGAAGGCTGTCACCAACGCAGTCGGACGCCTTTATAACGGTGAGTACGAGATAGTAAACGCTCCTACCATCGAGAAGTAATAAACGACTATATCTACACATTCTTTCAAAGGGGGTGTTTGCATGAATCAGACGGTTTGCAGGGTGCATATGTTAGACCTGCCGTTTCATGCGGACAGACCCTTTGATTATTTTATCCCCCAGGGGATGGCATTAAAGGCAGGCGACTTCGTCATAGTGCCCTTCGGCGGAGGAAACAAGACCTCGGTGGCGCTGGTCACCGCCCTGCCCGAGGAAAGCGAGGCAAAACGCTTAAAGCCCGTCTACGGAGTGCTCTATCCCGAGTATTCGCTGGATGAGGGCACCATGTCCTTAGTGCGCTTCCTTTCCGACCGCACCCTTTGCTCCTACGGGGAAGCGGTAAAGGCCATACTGCCTATGCATTCCTTTGCAAACGTGAAGGATACCTATACCGTGGCAGAGGGGGCTCTGGGCTCGGGTGACCTCTTTGAGTTTATAAAGGCAAACCCCGGTATCACTCGCTCCCGCATAGAAAAAAAGTTCGGCAAGGCCGCCTTCAAGGAATTAAAGACCCTTATCAATTCGGGCGAGGTCATCATGCACGCCAAGCCGGCGGCGCAAAACCGTAAGTTTAACGAGACCGTATCCCTTTCGGGTGAGGCGGAGGCTTTACTTTCCAAGGTGGGAAAGCGAAGTAAGAAGCGCATTGCCGTAATAGAGTTTTTGCGGGATAACGGCCCCTCGGACTTTGAGCTTTTAAAAGAAAATTTTGCTCTTACCCGACCGCAGCTAAACGAGCTTATCGCCCTTGGAGTAGTGCGTGTGGAGATGGCCGACTCCTATCGCACGCCCTATTCGGGTGAGGCGGTAAAGGAGGAGGTGTGCCTCTCGGCTGAGCAGCAGTCTGCCTGCAACACCCTTTGCGCCCTTGCCGATTCGGGGGAAGCCAAGGCTGCGCTCCTTTACGGTGTTACGGGAAGCGGCAAGACCCAGGTCATCCGCGCGGTGATGGATCACGTGATCGCCTCGGGCAGAGGGGTCATCCTCTTGGTGCCTGAAATATCCCTGACCCCCCAGACGGTAGGCATCTTCTCACGGGTCTACGGAGAGAGGATAGCCGTTATCCACTCGGGCCTTTCGGCAGGCGAGCGCTTTGACGCCTGGCGACGTATACGCGAGGGCAAGGTGGACGTGTGTATCGGTACGAGAAGCGCGGTGTTTGCTCCCTTTTTGAATCTTGGACTCATCGTAATGGATGAGGAGCAGGAGCATACCTATAAATCAGATCAGAACCCCAAGTATCACGCACGTGACGTGGCGCGCTTCCGTTGCGCTACCCACGGTGCCATGATGCTGCTGGCCTCTGCCACACCCTCGGTAGAGAGCTTTTATCGGGCGAATACGGGCAGGTACTCCCTGGTGCGGCTTACCGAACGGTACGGAGAGGCGAAGCTGCCCGAGGTGGTACTCGCCGACCTTCGCGCCGACTCAAAAGAGGGCGACGACTCTATAATGGGCTCGGTACTCCGCGGAGAACTGGAAAAGAATCTGCAGGCAGGGGAGCAGTCCATACTCTTCGTCAATCGCAGAGGCTATAATAATTTCCTATCCTGCAATATGTGCGGCTCGGTACGCCTTTGCCCCCATTGCTCGGTATCCCTCACCTATCACGCAAAGGGACGTTACCGTACCCTTGAGGGTGAGAGCATACCTGCGGCAAGAGCCAGAAACGGCTACCTCACCTGCCACTACTGCGGCTACCGCGAGGCGGTGCCCGCCTCCTGCCCCGAATGCGGTAATAAGGTACTGCAGTTTATGGGCTTCGGCACACAGCTTGCCGAAAACTACTTAAAAGATAATTATCCCGAAGCAGGCATCCTTCGTATGGACGCGGATACCACGCAAAATAAGTTCTCTTACGACGAGATCCTGGGCAGCTTTCGTGATACGGGGGCACAGGTGCTTTTAGGCACTCAGATGGTGACCAAGGGGCATGACTTTCCCGACGTTACTCTGGTGGGAGTGCTCAGCGTGGACTCGTCTCTCTATCTTGACGACTATCGGGCAAACGAGCGAGCCTTCTCCCTTGTCACTCAGGTGGTGGGAAGGGCAGGCAGAGCGGAAAAGGCGGGAAAGGCGGTCATTCAGACCTATTCTCCCGATCACGCTGTGCTCCGTCAGGCGGCAAGCCAGGACTACGACGGATTTTTCCGTGATGAGATCGCTCTGCGTCAGGCGCTGGTGTTCCCGCCCTTCTGCGATATGGTGCTTTTCTCCTTCTCGGCTAACTCCGAGGAGGCAGTCATAAGAGGAAGCGGTCAGTTTGCGGATAGGATGAAGGAGTGTCTCGGAAAAGAGCAGTGGGCAGGCATAAGCCTGCAGGCCTTCGGCCCCTTCGAGGCTCCTATATATAAAAAGCAGGACAGATACTATATGCGCCTCATAATAAAGTGTGTGGCTAACGCCAAGACAAGAGGGCTTTTCGCGCACCTGTTGCGTACGTACTCTGCAGAAAATAAAAAGTTAAATATACAGATAGATATTAATCCTACTAATTTATAAGGCGGTAATAAAAATGGCAAAATTACAGATAATAACAGAGGGTGACGAGCTTCTTCGCAAGAAGAGCCGTCCCGTTGACGAGATAAGCGGCCGTATCTGCACTCTGCTCGACGATATGACCGAGACCATGCGTGCGGCAGGCGGCGTTGGACTTGCGGCGCCCCAGATAGGCGTGCTCCGCCGTATAGTGACGGTGGAGTGCGAGCCCGGTGAGGTTTTAGAGCTTATCAACCCCGTGATAGTGAAGACAGAAGGCGAACAGCAGGACCTTGAGGGCTGCCTTTCCGTGCCCGGAAAGAACGGCATCACCACCCGCCCTGCCAAGGTCACGGTAGAGGCGCTCAACCGTAAGGGCGAGAAATGCACCTACACAGGAGAAGGACTGCTTGCCCGTTGCTTCTGCCACGAGATAGATCACCTTGACGGTATCCTTTATATCGACCACGCACGTATGCTCACCGATGAAGAGCTTGAGGAGATGTTCGAGTGAGGATCTTATTTATGGGAACGCCTGACTTTGCCAAGGTATGCCTTGAGGGGCTGGTCAAGTCGGGAGAAGAGATAGTGGGCGTGGTGACACAGCCCGACAGACCCAAGGGCAGAGGCTATAATCTGGTACCCCCTCCCGTGAAGGTCTATGCACAGGAGCAGGGCTTTAGGGTCTATCAGCCTCTTACCTTAAAGGACGAGGCATTTGCAGAGCTCCTAAAGGAGCTCGACCCCGAGCTTATCGCCGTAGTCGCCTACGGCAGGATACTGCCGAAGAGCGTCCTTGACTATCCTAAATACGGATGCGTCAACGTGCATTCCTCCCTTCTGCCTCTGTACCGAGGTGCCGCACCTATGCAGAGAGCCATTATGGACGGCAGGAAGGAAACGGGCATCACCACCATGTATATGGCGGAGGGCCTTGATACAGGCGACATCCTCGAGATGCTGAAGACCCCTATCGGTGAGAACGATAACTTCGAGGATATCCACGACCGACTGGCAGAGATGGGAGCAGAACTCCTGCCTCACACGGTGAAGGGCCTTGAGGCAGGGACCATTATCCCGACCCCCCAGGACGAGAGCGGCACCTGCTATGCGGAGAAGATAAACAAAGAGGACTGTGTCATTGACTTTAATAAAAGTGCACGCAGGGTGCACGACCTTATTCGCGGTATATCCCCTATCCCCCTTGCCTTTACCACCCTTAACGGAAAGCTGTTAAAGGTTGTTTCCTCCCGTGTTGTAAGCGAAGAGGGAAGCGGCGAGGCAGGTAAGGTCATAGATCTGTCAAGGGGGGAGATACACGTTGCCTGCGGCGAGGGTGTCATCGCCCTGACTGAGGTTCGCCCCGAGGGCAAGGGTACTATGTCCGCCGCAGATTTTATCAGAGGAAGGAAGGTCGCTTTGGGCGACCTGTTAGGAAAGTAAAATGCCATTTTACGGTTATTATTCCTTTTACGGTATGGATTCATCGGTGCTGGTGCTTTTGATAGCGGCCATGGCGTTTTCGCTGTACGCTCAGTTTAAGGTGAATTCCACCTTTAATAAGTATTCGGGTGTTACCTCATACGGCGGCAGGACTGCCGCGGAGGTGGCGCGTGCCATTCTTGACGGCAACGGCCTTTCCCACGTACGCATCGAGCACGTATCGGGAAATCTCACCGACCATTACGACCCGAAGGCAAACGTTATCCGCCTTTCGGACACGGTATACGGAAGCCGCTCGGTGGCGGCTATCGGCGTTGCTGCCCATGAGTGCGGTCACGCGGTGCAGTACGGCGTGAATTACGCTCCCATCAAGCTCCGCGCGGCTATAATTCCCGTAACACGTATCGGCTCGGGGCTGGCTATGCCGCTTATCCTTTTGGGCATTCTTATGTCCGCGGCGGGCTCTGCGCAGAACAATCTGGGCATCACCATTGCCTATATCGGTATAGCGCTTTTCTCTCTTTCCACCGTTTTCCAGCTTATCACCCTGCCTGTTGAGTTTAATGCCTCTAACAGAGCTTTAGCCACCCTTCAGGGTGACGGTATCCTTTCGGACAGTGAGCTAAAGGGAGCGAGCAAGGTGCTCTCTGCGGCGGCGCTTACCTACGTGGCGGCGCTGGCGGTCTCTCTTGTGAATCTGCTCCGAATGATCTCCCTTGTAAATAACAGGAGACGTGACTGATGCAGGCGAGAAAGGCGGCGTTCAATTCTCTGCTTCGCTGTGAGAAGGCAGGCAGATATACTAATATCGAGCTTGATTCCGCCATTAAAAAATACGGCCTCGAGGAAGAGGAAAGGGCGCTTTATACCGCTCTTGTCTACGGAGTCACCGAGCGCGCGGTGACCCTCGACTACATAATCAGCCGTTTTTCATCCCTTCCCGATAATAAGATAGCCCCTGCTGTGCGGGTGATACTGCGCCTGGGCATCTATCAGCTTTTATTTCTTGACCGCGTGCCCGACCACGCGGCAGTAAGCGAGAGCGTGGAGCTTGCCAAGATATACTCGAAGTCCGCAGCCCCCTTCGTTAACGCTATCCTGCGGAGAACCGTGCGCGAGAGGGAGGATATCACCTATCCCACCCCCTGGATAAAGTACGGAATAAGAGAGGATATGTACTCCCTTTTCCGCGAGCAGTACGGAGAGGAGACGGCAGAACGGATATGTGCATCCTTTTCAGAGCCCACGTACCTGACCCTGCATGCAAATACCCTTAGGATAAGCGCCGACGAGCTTCGTCGGCATATCGAGTGCGACAGTCACGTAGGCTCTCTCTGTCCCGACTGCGTGCGCCTTACCGAGAATATGCCCATAAGCGATTTTGCTCCCCTTGAGGACGGCCTTTGCTTCGTCCAGGATGAGTCCAGCGCCTATGCGGTGTCACTGCTCCGCGCGGAGCCCGGTATGACCGTTATAGACACCTGCGCCTGTCCCGGGGGCAAGAGCTTCGCCCTTGCCCTGCAGATGAAGAACGAGGGAAGGCTCATCTCCTGCGACCTGCACGAGAATAAGCTATCTCTCTGTGAGTCGGGTGCAAAGCGACTCGGTATAGATATTATGACTACCCGCCCGGCAGACGGCAGGGTGTTTATCCCCGAGTATGAGGGGATAGCCGACAGAGTGCTCTGCGACGTGCCCTGCTCGGGCTTCGGGGTCTTGGGCAAAAAGCCTGACCTTCGCCACAAGAGCATCTCGGAGGCCGAGCACCTGCCCGAGGTGCAGTACGCTATCCTCGAGAACTGCTCCCGCTACGTGAAATCGGGCGGCGTGCTCCTATACTCCACCTGCACCCTGAATAAGCGGGAAAACCAAGAGGTGGCGGAGCGCTTTCTTTCTTCCCACCCCGACTTCGAGCCTTATCCCGAGGACGGGATATATATGCGCACCATCTTACCTTATGAATACGGTAGCGACGGCTTCTTCTTCTGCAGGATGCGCCGCAAGTAAAAAGAACCCTTTTGTGGTTCTTTTTACTTGCAAAAATAACGGCGCGTTCTTGTATTTTTCGACGGAATATGATATAATAACATGAATTGTTACGTAAAACTGATATTCATCTGGAGGAAAAGTGAAAAGGTTATTTTCGTTAACTGCGTTGATGCTTTGCATCGTAATGATGCTTTCGATGATACCCGTAGGCGTGTCCGCCGCGGAGTTTACGGGGGATGACCGCATAGTTATCGTTTTAGACCCCGGACACGGTACACAGGGCGTGTCAGATGAGACCAATAAGAGCGAGGGCGCATTCAATATGCGCACCGCAAGGTATATGAAGGCGGCTTTAGAGGCGAATAGCAGCTTCGTCGTCTATATGACCAATGAGGCCGATAACGTAAACCTCTCTTTCTACGAAAGAGTCAGTATGGCTGACTCGGTGAATGCCGATCTTATTATCAGCGTGCATTATAACGCCTCGGATACCAACCCCGACCTGCGCGGTATGGAGGCCTGGGCCTCTGTGCTCCCGAGGTTTGCAATGGACGACCTCGCCACCATGTGTATCGAGTACGCTACTGAGGCAGTGCCCGAGATAACGGGTAAGGGTGTTTACCACCGTGAGGATAAGGCAGGCTTCTATTGGAACGAGACCTATCAGTGGGACGTGCAGGGGGACGCGTCCGGCGGCATCCTCTCCGACCATTACAGTATGATCACCTACGGCGCAAAGTTCGGCATCCCCACCTTTATTATAGAGGAGCTTTTCCTCACTAACGCTGACGACGTCGCCCTTGCTACCGATGAAAATATCAAGGCTATAGCAGAGGCGCAGGCACAGGCTATAATCGATTATTACACGGGTCACGAGCACACCTACGGGGAGGTGCAGACGGATATACCCCTTTCCTGCGTCAGCGCAGGTAAGCAGTCCCGTCACTGCACCCAGTGCGGTCACCGTAAGGACGTAAGCACGATTGCCGACGCACCCGACCCCGACGGACATTTCTATCAGCCCGTTGATATAAACGACCCCAAGGGCGCTTGGTACTGCGTTTACACCCGTTCTCTTAAGGAGAAGGCGAAGCTTGATATAGAGGAGCATACCGGTGACAGCCTTGAGGGTATAGATATACCCACTCCCGTTCCTCCTCCTGAGACTTTACCTACGCCTTCCGATCCCGAGGAGCCTGATACGGAGCCTCCTACGGGAGAGGACGGACACGAGCATAAGTATAAGATAACAGGTGGCTTCGAGGTCACGGGCGGCAGGAACGGCTCTGCGGTATATACCTGCAGTGTTTGCGGCCATAAGTATACCGAGACCCTTTACCCGAGCTACGACTGTGAGAAGAACGGTCACGTGCTTATGCCTTATAGCCTTGTGGGCTGGGAGTATCTGCCCGCGGGCTTCGTACTGCCTTACGTTGACGTTGCCACCACCTGCGACAGTGAGGGTAAGAAGTATTCCTTCTGTATGGTATGCTCTTATGCAGGCGACGATATCGAGCCTCCCTTCGGACATACCCTGGTGGAGATCAACCGTGTTGAGCCCACCTGCAAGGACGAGGGAACAGTTGAGTATAACTGTACCGTTTGTAACAAGCGAGTAGCTGTGAAGCTTTCCGCCCTTGGCCACGATATGAAGGTGGTGGAAGAGGTAGCGGCGACCGTAGACACAGAGGGCAAGAGGGTAGAGAGCTGCTCCGTCTGCTCTCGGACGAGGACCGTCATTCTGCCTATGCTGACGGCAGAGGGCACCGACGAGCCGCTCGTCACCGAGCCTACTGACGTAAAGACCACCGAGGCATCTACCTACAAGGAAGCTGACGTAACCGCAGAGGAAGAGAAGCAGATAGACCTTCCCCTGCCTATTATCGCCTTCATCGTTCTGGTGATCCTCTTTGTGGCGGCTATCCTGATCGTACCTGTCATCATCCGCAGAAGACGGGCGAAGATCGTACCCGAGGCGATGGAATTTGAAGAGGAAGAGGCTGCACCCGAGGAGATGCCCGTAGAGGACGAAAAGGACAAGGAGATCATGTCCTCCGTTATCCCTGAGATAGCTCAGGTGGTCGAGAGTGAGAGCTCTGACGCAGGCTTCTCTCTTGAAAAAATAGAGATCCCCGTTGACTCGATGGACTCGAATAAAGAGGATACTCCCCGTGAGGATGCTCTGGAAGCGCTTAAGCTGTCCTTCAGCGAAGGCGAGAAAACAGAGGAAACCGAAGAGTAATTAAAAAGCGATAGGCTGATAGCCTATCGCTTTTAGTCTATATCATCATATTCCATATATGCTTCAACACCGACCTCGCCGTTTGGCAGTACGGTGCGGAAATAGCAGGATGAGCACAGCTCTGCACCGTAAACCTTGAATCGGGTACCGTAGGGCGCCTCGTGAAGGTAATTTACGGTAAGCTCGGTCAGCCTTTTGCCTACACAGCCCGGCAGATAAGAGAAGAGAACGTCTGCATACACGGTGTTATTCATATGACCGTTTACGTCGGTGTCCCTATATGATACGGTATATTCACCGAGCAGACGAAGCTCGGCCTCCTCGGGGATTCGTAGCTTTAAGGGACGTGATAAAGGAAGAGCTTCACGCTCGCCGAAGTCAAAGTTCACGTCGCTTACCCGCACGAAGCCGCCGCTTGCCGAGTCGATGAGAGCCCAGGCGGAAGAAAGGGTAGCGCAGACCACGCCCTCGCGCTCTATCATACCGCACCTATTGAAGGTGACGCCCTTACTTGGGCACGCCCAAGTTGATACGGTTATATCATCACGGGCGTATAGAGGCTCCTTCACCGAAAGTACCAGTTTGGTCACCACAAAGTATTTTCCCTCCTCGCGCAGACCTGCGGCAGAGGGGGTGGACGTTGCCGTCTGTATATTTGCCGCCTCTTGAATGTATTTAAGGATGGCGGAAGGGCGGGCATAGCCCGCGCAGTCGGTGTCGTGGGTATCCACGACGCCCTGGTAAGTATATCTGTTTTCCATAGACAGCATTATACATTAAAATAGTGAATATTTTATGACTTTTATAGCGCAAGTTTTTTATCGTTGACACGAAGGAAACTTCGTGATATAATTTTAATATACTGTTTTCAATTAAAAATATTTGTGGTATAATAATACGGTATCGTAGGGGAGGGGTTTCCCCTCCCGTCTATTCATTATAATAAGGAGGGCTAAAATGGAAAAGTTCAAGCTGGTATCCGAGTACGCGCCTACGGGCGACCAGCCTCAGGCCATAGCAGAGCTTACCGAGGGTATCCTGCGCGGTGAGAAAGCGCAGACACTTCTCGGCGTCACGGGCTCGGGAAAGACCTTTACCATGGCGAATATCATCGCAAACGTGAATAAGCCCACCCTTATCTTGGCTCATAATAAGACCTTGGCGGCACAGCTCTGCACTGAGTTCCGTGAGTTTTTCCCCGAAAACGCCGTTGTGTACTTCGTTTCCTACTACGACTATTATCAGCCCGAGGCTTATATCCCCGGCAAGGACATATATATCGAAAAGGACTCCAGCGTCAACGACGATATAGACAAGCTCCGCCACAGCGCCACCAGCGCCCTTTTCGAGCGCAGGGACGTTATCATAGTTGCCAGCGTTTCCTGCATTTACTCTCTTGGTGACCCCCGGGAGTATCAGTCGTTGGTAGTATCCGTGCGACCGGGTCAGGAGCTTTCCAGGGAAGACTTCATCGACCGCCTTGTGAGTATCAAATACGAGAGAAACGACATCTCTTTTGAGAGAAACAAATTCCGCGTGCGTGGAGACACAGTAGAGGTCTTTCCCGCCTCCGGCGACAATAAAGCTATCCGCGTTGAATTTTTCGGCGACGAGGTAGAGAGGGTAACGGAATTTCAGGTGCTGACGGGTGAGGTGCTTGCTAATCTCACCTATGCCGCAGTTTACCCCGCCACCCACTACGCCGTGTCCGACGAGAAGCGGGACGCGGCCCTCACCGAGATATATGAAGAAATGGTAGAGCGGGTGGAATTTTTCCGCTCGCAGAACAAGTTAATCGAGGCACAGCGTATCGAGGAGCGCACCAAGTACGACCTTGAGATGCTCTCGGAGGTCGGCTTCTGCTCGGGAGTTGAAAACTACTCCCGCGTGCTCTCCCGCCGCAAGCCCGGCTCTACCCCTTACACGCTCCTTGACTACTTCCCGAAGGATTTTCTGCTCTTTGTGGACGAAAGCCACGTGACCCTGCCCCAGGTAAGGGGTATGAGCGGCGGCGACAAGGCGCGAAAGACGAATCTTATAGAATACGGCTTCCGTCTGCCCAGTGCGGCGGATAACCGTCCTCTTTTCTTTGAGGAATTTGAGAGTAAGTTAAATCAAGTGGTATTCGTCAGCGCCACCCCCGCCGAATACGAAAAAAAGCACAGCTCCCGCATCGCAGAACAGCTTATCCGCCCTACGGGTCTTGTGGATCCTGAAATAGAGGTGCGTCCCATCGAAGGGCAGGTGGACGACGTTATGGGCGAGGTGCGCCTTCGTGCAGAGCGTGGGGAGCGCACCCTTATCACCACCCTTACCACCAAGATGGCAGAGGACTTGACCGAATATTTTGAGAATAACGGCATCAAGGTCAAATATATCCATCACCAGGTGGACACTTTAGAGCGAATGGAGATCATACGCGACCTGCGCCTGGGTCTTTTCGACTGCCTTGTGGGCATTAATCTGCTTCGCGAGGGTCTTGACATCCCTGAGGTATCCTTGGTCGCTATCTTAGATGCGGACAAAGAGGGACTTTTGCGCTCCGAAACGGCGCTTATACAGACTGTAGGCCGTGCGGCACGAAACGCAGGCGGTAAGGTCATTATGTACGCCGACCGCGAGACTTCGTCTATGCACGCGGCTATCACAGAGACAAATCGCCGCCGAAAGATACAGACCGCCTATAACGAGGAGCACGGCATCGTGCCGAAGACCATCGTCAAGGGCGTACGCGACCTCATAGAGATCGGCATCCCCGATAAGTCTGACAAGAAGGGCGAAAAGCCGCGCAGGATGAACAAGACCGAGAAGATGAAGGCCATCGAGCGTATGACACGCGAAATGAAGGAAGCGGCAAAGCTGCTTGAGTTTGAGAAGGCGGCGTTCCTTCGCGACGAGATAAAGAAACTGGAGAACGAATAAATGGCAAACAACTTAACTATAAAGGGCGCAAGGGTGCACAACCTGAAGAACGTGGACGTTTCAATCCCACGTGATAAGCTGGTGGTCTTCACCGGTCTTTCGGGAAGCGGCAAGAGCTCTCTCGCCTTTGATACCATATATGCAGAGGGACACAGACGCTTCGTTGAGAGTCTCTCTTCCTACGCGCGCCAGTTTTTAGGGCAGATGGATAAGCCCGACATTGACTTTATCGACGGACTTTCCCCCGCTATTTCCATCGACCAGAAGACTACCTCGCGTAATCCACGTTCCACCGTGGGTACGGTAACCGAGATATACGACTATCTGCGCCTTCTATACGCGAGGGTGGGCATCCCTCATTGCCCTACCTGCGGTAAGGAGATCCGTCAGCAGACCACCGAGCAGATAATAGAGCAGGTGATGAGCCTGCCCGTGGGTACTAAATTTATGGTGCTTGCTCCCGTCGTTCGCGATAAGAAGGGTATGCACGAAAAGGTCTTTTCGGATGCCAAGCGCTCGGGCTACGTGCGCGTGCGTGTGGACGGCATTATGTACGACCTCTCGGAAGAGATAAAGTTAGATAAAAACCTGAAGCACTCTATCGACATCATCGTTGACCGACTGGTGATGAAGGCGGATCTGCGCCCACGCCTCTCGGATAGCGTAGAGACCGCCCTTAAGCTCACCGACGGCGAGCTTACCGTGTCGGTAATAGACGGTGAGGAGCTTTCCTTCTCACAGAAGTACGCCTGCGAGGAGCACGATTTCTCTTTAGGCGAGCTATCCCCACGTATGTTTTCCTTTAACGCGCCTCTTGGCGCCTGCCCTCACTGCTCGGGTATAGGCGAGATGAAGCGTGTTTCCTTCGATATCGCAGTTCCCGATAAGAAGCTGTCCTTAAGGCAGGGTGCTATCCAGGTAAACGGCTTTAAGACCCTTGACGAGCAGTCCTGGAACGGTCCTCTCTTTGCGGCGGTGGGTAAAAAGCACGGCTTTACCCTTGACACACCAATTGTCAAGTATTCAAAGAAGGCTCTTGAGATACTCAAGTACGGTGACGAGGATAATCTCTACGACGTGGTGCGCTATTTTGATAATACCTCACGCAGGCAGACTGTGACCTTCGACGGCATCGTGAATATGATGCAGGCAAGATATAATCAGAACCCCAATATGTACGAGTATTACGAGCAGTTTATGGTGGACGAGCCCTGTCCTCTCTGCCACGGCGCACGCTTAAACGACGCTATGCTGGGCGTCACCGTAGGAGGCAAGAATATTGACCAGTTCTGCCGTATGTCGGTTACCGAAGCGGTGCAGTTTGTAAGTGACCTTTCCTTTACCGACAGCGAATGGACTATCGCCCGCGAGATAATCAAGGAGATAAAGGAGCGTCTCTCCTTCCTTGAGAGCGTGGGTCTTGAATATCTGACCCTATCCCGTACTGCGGGCACCCTCTCGGGCGGTGAGGCACAGCGTATCCGCCTCGCCACACAGATAGGAAGTGCGCTGATGGGCGTGCTTTACGTCCTTGACGAGCCAAGTATAGGTTTACATCAGAGGGATAACGACAAGCTCATCGCCACTCTTAAGAAGCTTCGCGATGCGGGAAACACCGTCATCGTAGTTGAGCACGACGAACAGACTATGCTTGAGAGCGACTACATCGTGGACATAGGCCCCGGTGCGGGCGTTCACGGCGGTGAGGTGGTGGCAAGCGGCACCCCCGCACAGATAATGAAGGATAAGAAGTCCATCACGGGCGCTTACCTTTCGGGCAGGCGGAAGATAGAGCTTCCCGAGAGGCGCCGTGAGGGCAACGGCAAGTTCCTCACCGTATACGGTGCCCGCGAGCACAACCTTAAGAATATCGACGTCACCTTCCCCTTAGGTAAATTCATCTGCGTGACCGGCGTTTCGGGAAGCGGCAAGAGCTCTCTCGTTAACGGTATTTTGTATAAGGCTTTAGCCCGCGAGCTTAACCGCGCTTACGCTTACCCCGGCCCTCACGACCGCATAGAGGGAATGGAGCACCTTGACAAGGTCATCGCCATTGACCAGAGCCCTATCGGGCGCACCCCTCGCTCCAATCCCGCTACCTATACCAATCTCTTTAACGACATAAGAGAGCTTTTCGCCCAGACCAAGGACGCGAAGGCGAGAGGCTATAAGGCAAACCGTTTCTCTTTCAATCTGAAGGGCGGACGGTGCGAGCTGTGCGAGGGCGACGGCGTCAAGAAGATAGAGATGCACTTCCTTCCCGACGTGTATGTGACCTGCGATGCCTGCAAGGGCAAGCGGTATAATCAGGACACCCTTGCCGTCAAGTACAAGGGCAAGAGCATCTTCGACGTGCTGGATATGACCGTAGACGAAGCCCTTGAGTTCTTCGACGCGGTGCCCAAGATACGCAAGCGCCTTGAGACCATCCGCGACGTGGGGCTTGGCTACATCAAGGTAGGTCAGTCCTCTACCACACTGTCAGGCGGTGAGGCACAGCGAGTGAAGCTGGCCACAGAGCTGTCCAAGCGGGGCACGGGCAAGACCGTCTACATCCTTGACGAGCCTACCACGGGTCTGCACGCAGAGGACGTACGCAAGCTCATTGAGGTAATTCAGCGTCTTGTTGACGCAGGCAACACGGTCATCGTCATCGAGCATAATTTAGAGCTGATCAAGACTGCTGACCACATCATAGATCTCGGCCCGGAAGGCGGAGACGGCGGCGGTACTCTCATCGCCTGCGGCACACCCGAAGAGCTTGCCGAGGTTGAAGCATCCCACACAGGCCGCTTTATCAAAAAGGCCCTTGAGTGGAGTAAGAGGTAAAATAAATAATGCGGGGGAAAACTTTCGAGAAAGTTTTCCCCCGCACCTCCTTTCAAAGCTTTTGAAAAGGGGACTTTTTTATTGGGATTGCGGATAGAGATATTGTTATATCTATGTGATAGTGTTTTTGTAGGGGACGGCGCCCTCGACGTCCCATGCACCTCCCCCGAAGAGCGGTGGGAGGGGGACCGCGACGAAGTCGTGGTGGAAGGGGCTGACCCTATCCCCCCGACATTCTCCGTAGGGGAGGGGTCTCCCCTCCCGATGACATAAGACAAGAAAAGAACCCGATCACTCGGGTTCTTTTGCGGTGTATTATTGTTTTTCTTTGCTTTTCAGATCTTCATAGACCTTGTCGTAGAACTTGATAAGCTCTCTGTTGGTGTATTCTCTTTCGCGGAAAGCGCTTAAAGCGAATACCTCACTTAATTGTTCTACTGCGCTTTCATCGCAGTCCTCAAATATGGATAGATTTGTGGTCAGCATCAGGAGTGCGTTATTCAGCACGCGGGTATCATCCCTTAATGCATCCATCTTATCGAGAATATCCTTTAACGTGATGTTTTCTTCCATCATTTCCTCCGAATGTATATCCGCAGGACACGCAAGGCAAATAGTGTTTTCGTCCACGTAGCGCGCCCTGCCTTTCTTAACAAGACCTTTTGCCCGCTTCGGGTAGGTCGCTCCTATTTCGTTGCCTTTTTCGTCCACGACAGTTACGTTCTTTTCCATGGGTGTCTGCCCCTCTGTGTGTTCTGTTAGGTTTTGGTGAAGTCCGTTTTTTATTATGGGTGCCGTCCCCTTTTCACGGTATTATTATATCACGGACGACCGCCTTTGTCAATGCTCGTCCGTATAGTAGGTGTTTTCCACCATACTGATAGGCGTGTCTGTTCCCTTATACGACGGGCTTTTCCCGAAAAGGGTGCGGTAGGCGCGGTAAAAGGCGGAATAGTCGGTAAAGCCGTACCTTTCGTATATGGCGGTGGGCTTTGCTCCAGAGGCTATCTCACGGGAGGCCGCCACCAGGCGCTTTGCGGTGATATACTTCTTCGGTGAGGTATTCATATGCTCTAAAAACAGATGATGCAGATGGCTTTTTGTGATATAAAGCTCACGGCAGAGCTCGTCAATGCCCGTGAGGGTATAGAGGTTTGCATCGATATAGGCGAGGGCACCGCTGACGATGCTGTTGGCGGGGGTCTGCGCCTCGTCATTTATCATAAGGCGCAGGTTGACTATGATCTCCCGTGTTAGGCCCTGCAGTATCTGCTTGCGCTCCTCTCCCGAAAGATGGATAGCGTATCTGTCTAACTTCTCGAAAAGGTGTATCAGCTCTTCGTTTCCGCCTACGTTAATAACGTCGACCGAGGCGGGGATGCCCTCTACGGTCTCCGCGGTCAGTATGTCGTACCGCTCGTAGGTGTTACCCTGCTCCGTTTTCAGCTCGTGCATATCAAAGGGGCGGGTAATGACCAGGTCGTAGGGGCGCAGACGGTGTGCCGTGCCCTTACATGTGTAGGTCGCCTTACCCTTTACCACCAGCAACAGCTCGGATAAGCTGTGGGAATGCTCGGGGTAGCCGCCGCCCGGGGCGTTTTCCCTGCGTGAGTGATCGAGGAATATATTTTCGTCTGCATAATTAATATTCAGGTCCATGAGGCTATAATAACACAATAATACACTTTTTGCAATATATTATTGCATTTTTATCAATTTACATAAGGACGCTCTTAAGCTATAATGTACACAAAGGAAGGTGATACCTTATGAAGAAATTAAGACTGGCCATAATAGGCCAGGGAAGAAGCGGCCGTGACATCCACGGAGCATTCCTTAAGAAAGAAGAAAATATATACTTTGACGTAGCGGTGGTGGTGGAGCGTGATCCCGACCGCCGTGAGCGTGCCCTTGCCGAATATCCCGGATGCGAGGCTATAGAGGACTACCGTGACCTTTACGAAAGAGGCGATATCGACCTGGTGGTCAATGCATCCTTCTCGGATGAGCACTATCCCGTGACGAAGGATCTGCTCTCTCACGGCCTTAACGTGGCTGTAGAAAAGCCCTTTGCACGCAACTACTACGAGTGTGCGGATCTTATGAAGACCGCCTTAGACAACGGCGTGACCCTGGCGGTATTCCACCAGACTCTGCTCTCCCCCATGTATTTAGAGTCAAAGGCACTGGCTGAAAGCGGCAAGCTGGGTGACATCAAGCAGGTCAGCGTGCGCTACAACGGATTTTCCCGCCGCTGGGACTGGCAGACCATGCAGGCGCGTATGGGCGGTAACGTATATAATACCGGCCCTCACCCTATCGGTGTAGCTCTCGGTTTCCTTGACTACAGCGACGACTGGAGGGTGGAGTACTCGAAGCTGGACCTTGCCATGACCTCGGGTGATGCAGAGGACTACGCAAAAATAATCCTTTCCGCACCCGGTAAGCCTACCGTAGACGTAGAGATATCCTCAGTGGATGCCTACTGCGACTATAATATCAAGCTCCAGGGAAGCAAGGGTACTTATAAGGCTACCACAGGCGCCTGGAAGATGAAGTACGTAGCAGACGGCGAGAATCCTCCGAAGCCTCTTATAAAGGAAGCCCTCAAAAATGACGAGGGACTGCCTATGTACTGCTCGGAGAGCCTTATCACCCACGAGGAAAGCGGCGAGTTCAACGGTAACGCCTTCAACGTAGCGGTAGAGGCCTTCTATAAGATGATGTACGAGCGCCTGACCGAGGGCAAGCCCCTTATTCTCAAGACCGAGGACGCCGCCAAGGTGGTGGCCGTTATGGAGACCGTCCACGCGCAGAATCCTCTTGAAAGAAAGTATTAAAAAATCGGGACGAAAGTCCCGAATTTTTTACTTTTGAGCTAGTTCACGGTATGCAGAGAGTGTTCCCGTGTACACCCGCTCCGCACGCGATAGATTCAAGAAGTGGATAGGATGAGGCAGCCGTCCCAGCTCCTCCACGCCCTCTATCTCGAAGCGTTCAAAGATATACTTTATAAATTCAGAGCAGAAGTATCTGTCCCTGCTCTTCATAGGCAGGTTTACGGCGGCGCCCCAAAAGCCAAGATGATTATAACCGTACTTTTCCTTGTTCTCCGCCATAGATGCTATAAGCGAGGCGATGGCGTCGTACTTTTCCTCGTCCAGGGTAATTGAAAGGACGGCTACCTTAGTATTAGGGAAACGCCTGAAGAGGCCAAACTCGGGTGACTCCTCCACAAATCCAGAATTAAACGGATTGTAAGGGGTGCGTCTGCCGAAGGAGTAGAAAAGCCGAAGGTCGGCGGAAAGGGAGATGGAAACGTGGTTATACTCTTCTCTTGTGTACAGCTTTATCAGGCGGGACATAATGGTTCCCGTCTGGCTGAGGACGATGTATATCCGTTTTGTCTTTTTTAAATCAGTCATGTTTAAAACCTATGATGTCGGTCAAAGCGAAGATAAGGCAACCCGCGCCGTAGCAGATAATATCGGCAAGTGAAAAGGTACTGCCCAGCAGTATGCGGAAGAAGGCAATGTCCTTTTATGTTTTCTGTCAGTTTAAGGATTTGAATTGCAAATTCTGTTGACATATCCGCAAGTTTATTTTCAGCCATTGAA
The DNA here is from genome assembly GCA_045546375.1 of Eubacteriales bacterium. Lineage (GTDB taxonomy): Bacteria > Bacillota > Clostridia > Oscillospirales > CAG-272 > CAKSEI01. The sequence continues at coordinate 25,971 of JAZQCR010000117.1, forward strand.
ATCACCTCGTTAAATTCATTATATCACAGATTCCAATGATTTTCAATGAAATCGCGCAAAGCGCGATGAAATCCGAGTAAACTCGGATGAAATCTGCTTTGCAGATGAAATTAAATCCGTCCTTTCCCGACGAAGTCGGATTTTATCACGAAGTGATTTCATCCACCGCAGGTGGATTTATCCCGTCCGATAGGACGGATTTAGTTGAAAAGAAACACCTTTTGTCAGGTAGACAAAACGGTGTTTCTTTTCTGCGAAAGAGCGACTAAAAGTAGTATAAGTAGGGGTAAGAACGACCAAAAGTATTGTGGCAACGCTGTTCGACAAATTGGAATTTGTCTATCCTTTTTAGCCAATCGACTTTAAGCCGTCATACAGTTCATTAAAACTTTTTCCTTTAGCACATCTACCATAGGATAAGCTTCTGTTCTCACCAAATTCCAATAAAAAGCATTTTGTGAGTTCCTCAACCGTTACTTCCAGATTTTCAAAAAACTGCTGGTAGGCAAAATTGTATCCGTTTGTCCCTTCCTCAAAATTATTTACAATCAAAGATTCACATACTTGGTCTAACGGATACATTTTAATATGCATCAATTCATGCACAATTACTTCTTCCATATTTTCTTGCTTTGGATTTGCCACATTAAGCATTAAAATCGCTTTTCTATCCGTTGGGTCGATTTTAAAATCTCCTGTTTTCTTCCACTTAGGGTCTTGAACAAGTTCCAGTTTTACATCCCATTGTGGTGTAAGTCTTAGTTTTTTGCACCACTTGTCAAATAATCTTTCAAGTTCCATTTTATCCTCCTTGCCCCTTATTTCAACTATCATATACCTAATACAGATTTCTTTGTCAAATTCTTATTTATCAAATTATATCACTTTTCAGCGAACAAATCAAGGCGAAGCCTTGTATATCATCAATTCCGCAGGAATTGCATATCATCAACACGAAGTGTTGCATCTCATCAAGCCGCAGGAGGATGCACGCTGACGCGTGATGAGTTACAGCCCCAAAGGGGCTGATGATATACACGACTGCGTCGTGATGATATGCCAAGCCTGCGGCTTGGATAAAAAAGAAGTAACTTTTGGTAGACAAAAGTTACTTCTTTTTTGGCACCCGCAACGGGAATCGAACCCATGTTACCGCCGTGAAAGGGCGGTGTCTTAACCGCTTGACCAACGGGCCTGGTAGCGGCGACCTGACTTGAACAGGTGACAGAC
>JAZQCR010000118.1:0-3218 GCA_045546375.1 Eubacteriales bacterium
TTACGGAAATCGACCTTGCTTCTCTTGTAGCCCTTCACGGTTTTTCTTATCCCGGCATACAATGAAAATGGAAATGAATAGAGGGAAGGAGGCTCACAATGAACTGCCTTTGCAACATTTTCGACGACTGCAACGTGTGGATCATCCTGATCGCTCTGGTGATCATTTTCTGCCTTTGCCATTAAATAAATAAAAGTGGAGCAGCTTCGTCTGCTCCACTTTGTTTATCCTAATATTTCGCCATATTGTCAATGCGGAAGGAGTCGATATACCACTCCCCCGAGGTCTTGGTCATGATCGCCTCCAGCTCGCCGTAGAAGATGTCTTTATAGACAAATGCCAGAGTGACCGTGGCGTCATTTTCCGACTCGCTCATACCAAGCACCTCCCATTTAAGGTCGGGCAGGTAGGTCTTGAGTATCCGCAGACTGTCGGTAGGGGAGAAAAGCGCCAAAAACGCGCTTACCTTTTCGTCCCTGGTCAGTGTGTCTATGGCGTCGAAGGTGGAGAGTGCCTCACCCGAGAGGTGGGCGCGAAGCCCTTCTATGCCGTCCCTTTTAAGGTCGATGCCCGTCTTTACCAGGGCGAACTTTGCCGAGGAAAGAAAGGATAGGGCTATAAGACCGAGGATCAGCGCCGACACAAGGCACAGGGCGATGACGAGCTCCTTTTTCGTAGGACGTCGCACCTTACGACTTTTCCTTTCCGATCTTGCCCAGCACTATTCTCGCCAACACCAGACAGACCGCCGTGTAAACGAGGAGTATGCCCCAGGACTGCAAGAGGTGCTCTACCGAGTAGGTGTAGAAGTCGCTTGCATCCACCTCGAAGAGGGGATTGACCTCCTGCATGGCCTCCTCAAGAGCCGTGGTGAGGGAGTTGAGGTTGGCGGTAGTGCCGAAGCCCTCCATGCTCCAACGGCAGACGACGATGGCCGAGAGTGCCTCTGCGAAGCCCTCGGGCAGGGAGAATACTATGCCCGAGAAAAGTATCTGTGGCAGGAGCAGGATAACTACGATGCTCATAACGCGGTCGGCGTTCTTAAAGAGCGCGGAGACGAAAAGTCCCGTTGCCGCCGCTGATATGGCGGTTAAGAAGGTGGTCACCAGCAGCTCGGGGAAGGCCGCCATCATCACGCCCTCGTCGGGTGAGCCTACCAGGGCGACGAAGACACCAAGGATAAGTAAGCTCTGTATAAAGCAGATAATGCCGATGACCAGGGTCTTTGACCCGATATACGAGGTAAGGGAAAGCCCCGTCATATACTCACGGCGGAGTATATTCCTCTCTTTACATATCTCCTGCAGAGAATTGAAGGTTCCTACCCAGAACGCCGCACAGGCAAGGGCAAAGAACAGGCTTTTCGTTATCTCCTGCTTCTCGAACTGGTTGCCGTTTGCAACGATGGATATAAGCATGGTGATAAGGGGTGCCTGACCGAGAAGCAGAAGCAGACGCATCTTATCGTTTAAGATGAGCTTGGCATAGCGGGAGGCAAGGACCAGGAACTGCTTCAGGCGGTTCTTGGTGGTCTTGCCCGATCTTGCAGGAAGCTCGCGGACAGCGCCGGGCTGTTCCTTGCTCTTCTTGTATCTGTCGCTCCAGAAAGGCGCGTTGTCGGTGATCATATTGTAGATATCAACGATGTCGTCCACGCCGAAGAAGCGGAGCGCCTCGTCGTGAGAGCCGTAGAAGCAGAGGTTACCTCCCTTACCCATAAAGACTATCTTGTCGCACATCTTAAGCTGAAGGGTACTGTGGGTGACTAAGATAACGGTCTTGCCGTTGTCCGCCATGGAACGCAGGGAGTGCATCAGGTTGCGCTCGGTGCCCGGGTCAAGGCCGGAGGCGGGCTCGTCAAGGAAGATAAGCTTCGGGTCGGATAGCAGCTCTACCGCGATGGACGCGCGCTTCTTCTGTCCTCCCGAAAGAGAACGGATAAGGCTGTCCCGCTTTTCGGTGAGCTCTACCGTTGCGATGGCGCGTGCGATAGCCGCCTCCATCTCCTGCTTGGAGGTATCCTCGGGCAGACGGAGCTGTGCCGTGTAGAGGAGCATATCGTGCAGAGTCAGATTATCGTATACGATGTCCTGCTGAGGCACGTAGCCCACCATCTTTTTAAGTGAATCAAAGTTATTATAAAGGTTGACGCCGTTTATGTACACGTTGCCGTTATTGGGAGGCAGGTAACCGCACATGGCGTTGAGCACGGTGGATTTACCTGCGCCCGAGCCGCCTATGATGGCTACCAGGTCACCGGGCTTGATGCTCAGGTCAACGTGGTTACAGGTGATGAAGCTCTTTGCGCCCGAGCCGCGCTTGATGACTATGTCCGAGGCGTCTACCGAGATACCGTTTTTGTAGGTGCAGTAGAAGATAGCCGCCGAGGTGAAGATCAGCTTGGCGTTGGTGATGACGATGACGTCCTTCTCGTGGAGCTTGGTTCTGCCTAAAACGCGGCGGTTGTTGACGATAACTCCGTTGGTACTGCCGCTGTCTGTCAGGTAGAAGCCGTCCTGCTCACGGACTATCTTCGCGTGGTACTTGGAGATGGAAACGTGAGGCAGGGTGACGGTGCATCCCGCATCACGGCCGATGGTGACCTCGTTCAGCGCGCTGATGTCGCAGGAGGACCAGGTATTTGCGGTATGAGAGGCGGAGAAAACGAAGAGCACGCCCTGGCTCACCGTCTCCACGCCGTCGTCGATACGTATGAAGTCGCCGTCGTTGATAACGCGGGCGACGATGGCGGCGTCGTTATGTATCAGGCCGTTGGTGCTTGCCTTACCGCCGTAGATGGCCTTATCCTCTATGACCCACATTCCGTTGCGGCGCACGAAGCGTCCGTGTTCGGAGGAAACGAGAGGGGAGGCGAGCACTATGTCGTTCTGCGGCGCACGGCCGAAGAATACCGTGTCCTTGCCGAAATCGTCAAGGCGTACGGTGCGGGGCGCGCAGCTGCCGTCGAAGAGGGTCACGGTAGAGCCGCTTCCTCTGTCCTGCACGGCGGTGGCTGCGCCGTTTGGCGCCCCTTGGTATCCGCCGGGGAAAAACGTGGTCTTGTTTTCGTTAAATTTATTCATTACTGTTCCTCACGGATAAAATCATCTTCCAAAGTACGGCATACGTTTTTTAAAATAGACTGCGTTCACGATGAGGAGCGCCATAGCTGAAATGAAAGCGACGATGGTGTAGGCGGTCTCTATCGTAACGAAGAG
>JAZQCR010000119.1:0-41939 GCA_045546375.1 Eubacteriales bacterium
TCGACTCGGCGCCCGGTCACTCTAAGAATATTATCAATTGTGTTAAAAAGCTTAAGGAGGCATTCCCTGACTGTCAGCTTATCGCAGGTAATATTGCTACCCCTGAGGCTGCAGAGGATCTTATCCTTGCAGGAGCAGACGCAGTAAAGGTCGGTATCGGTCCCGGCTCTATCTGTACCACCCGTATAGTTGCGGGTATCGGTGTACCCCAGATCACCGCTATAGCTGATGTTTCTGCAGTTACTGCCAAATACGGTATCCCGCTCATTGCAGACGGTGGTATTAAGTATAGCGGTGACATCCCAAAGGCTATTGCCGCAGGTGCTGACGTTATTATGGTCGGTTCTCTCCTTGCGGGATGCGAAGAATCTCCCGGAGCCACCGAGATCTATCAAGGACGTAGTTTTAAGGTCTACCGTGGTATGGGCTCTCTTGCGGCTATGGAAAAGGGCTCCAAGGACCGTTATTTCCAGACCGGAAGTAAGAAGTTGGTTCCTGAAGGCGTTGAGGGTCGTGTTCCCTTCAAAGGCCCGCTTTCTGACACAGTGTTCCAGCTCATGGGCGGCCTGCGCTCAGGTATGGGTTATTGCGGATGCGAGACTATAGAGATGCTTAAGAAGAACGGAAAGTTCGTACGTATCACCAACGCAGGACTCCGCGAGTCTCATCCTCACGATATCAGCATCACTAAGGAAGCGCCGAACTACACGACTCAAAATTGATTTCAGTTAAGTGCAGTGTCGGATGACACTGCACTTATATTTAGGTGAATATGGAAAGAATTATTTCTAATTTGAAACTGGCGGCAAAAAACGTTTTTTTCCACTTGAATGAATTTATTGCGTTTTTTATTGCGGTATTTGTAATTCAGGTTGCTTTTGGCGTGGTCGGGCTTTCTTACTATAACAACAATGCTATCGATTATAAGTATGCAAGCGAGGATGATGGATATCATATAGAGCTTCGCAATTTGAACTCGGATCAGTATTTCGGTGTAAAGGAGATAGACTCAAGATACAGTAATCTTAGGGACGATATGTTGTATGAGCCCCTTGATTCTCCTGTTAAACGTAAGGTTGGCACAGAGACCAGGTACGACCTGTACATCAAGTTTATCGACGAGAACCCCGCGGATTCCTATAAGACCTTTAACAGACGCTTTTCAAAGGTTTTGTCCGAGAATAGCGATGGAGGGTACAGCGTTGAGTTCTCTGGTATAATGAAGTATTATCAGAACATCAATTCCAACAAATGGGTCTTCGTGCTGTCCCTTGTTATATTATCACTGGTATCGTTGTTCCTGATGATCACCCTGTTCGGGTACAGGCTTAATCACTTTAAGTTTACATACGGCGTCTATCTTACCTTTGGCGCTAATTACAGAAAGCTTGTCTCATCTTCGTTTTGGGAAATGCTTCTCGTGACTCTTGTGACCTTGTTACCGTCAGCGGTGGTATCCGTTCTTCTTTCAATGTACATTTTCAGAAGAGCGGCATTCGTATTTAATCTGCTCGCTATTGTCATAATGGCGGGAATGTCCCTAGTCATAACGTCCGTTTCCGTGCTTGGACCTATGAAGGTACTTGCATGGTCATCTCCTTTAAAAGCGCTGAAGGCAGAGGACAACTCTAATTTTGTTAGCTCGCCCGGTGTCTCTTCAAAGAGATTCTTCTCTTCTTTTCCAAAGAATTATATCGTAGGTACGTTTATACGATACAGAAGGTATATTTTGAAACTCATTGTATGCGGAGTGGTATTTGGACTTGTTTTTGTAGGTGGAGTTTCATTTTCCAATCTATACGGTGAATACCTTGACTACAATAGGCCCTCGTATACTATGAATTTCAACGGTGTAAATAACGTATTTACCGAAGAGATACGCGAAAAGCTTCTTGATATCGACGGCGTTACTGACGTCGTTAAGATAGAGGAGTGCACTGCGGGCAGTGCAAACAGCCACGTGCTTCTTTCTGCTTCTGATAAGTCGTTTTGGTCAGACGCGTTCTCGGTGGAAGCCAACGGCGGTAAATACGCTGTTACGTCTTCCGTCGTTTATCGGGTGCTTGACGAGGGGATGGCAGATTATCTTTCTGAAAAATATGATATCGAGGGAGATATCACATCCTGCTTTGGTTCGGAGAACACTATTGCCGTTTCTAATTCAAGATATAATCAAGAGGTACTGAAACTCAGTCCGGGTGATGAGATTTATATTGCCACGTATGTTTGTAACGATAAACCCATTGAAAACATAGAGACAGGTAAGGAATACCTTATCCAGCAACTTGAGCATAACAGGTATTCGTACACAAAGTATACGGTCGGAGCTGTAATCAGCGGTATGCCTACAGGTGCGCAGAGTCCCATTTACCTGCCTTCTGTCGATTACGCTGTTATAACAAGAAATCTTCCGGACTTTGCTCGGGCGGATATATATACATCTGTCGACCTTGATGAAGAAGAGACAAATGCTGTTTATAAGTCTTTACAGAAATATACTGATACTCTCGGCGCAGACGTCTCGCTTGACGAGAGAGAAAACCCTGATCTTGATAAGCAACTTGAGAAAAATTATATAGACTTTATTAATATACTCGCAATGATCGTGCTTGTTATAATGCCGGTGTTGCTTATGTTTGCACAGGTACTGTTCTACTTTAAACGTGATTCAGAAATGTACGTTTTGGAGGCATTTGGTGCCACTGAAAGGGAGATAAGGGGTATTTATTTCGGAGACGGGACAGTAATGGCTGTCATATCCGGCGTCCTTTATGCTGTTCTGTCAATTATTATCGTATACGTATTGAACAGGATAGGAAACGTTCTGTTTATGTACCCCGGATTTGATTTTGAGATTCCTTGGCCCGCTTTCCTTTTCGGACTTGTAATTACGTGCTCAATGTCCTTTTTATCCGCGGTGATCCCTTATATGGTGTATAAGAATAAGAAGACCGAGCTCTTGCACTCGGTTGCTGGAGAGGTGTAATTAATGACTATACTTGAAACTACTGACGTTATAAAGCAGTATAAGGTTCACGATAGCGTTGTTAACGCTGTCGACAGAGCGTCCATCAAGGTCGAGGACGGAGAGTTTGTTGCGATAATGGGTGCATCAGGCTCGGGCAAATCAACATTTTTGCATCTCTGTGCAGGTCTTGATAGACCTATGTCGGGCTCTATCGTTATCCGCGGTCAGGAGATCACCAAGATGAAGTCTGATGAACTTGCCAGATTCCGAGGCACTTATACCGGTATAGTTTTTCAGAAGCATAATCTGATCCCACAGCTAACTGTGCTTGAGAATATTATGATCCCTACGGTCATGTGTGAGCGCCCGGCTTTTCAGTTTGAGGAGCATCTGCAGAAGCTTATCGATGTGCTTGGGCTTAAAGATAGGCTAAATCATCTGCCCAGTGAAGTGTCGGGCGGTCAGCAACAGCGATGCGCTATCGCAAGAGCACTTATAAACCGACCTCAGGTGCTTTTTTGTGATGAACCTACGGGTAACCTCGACCGAAAGAATGCGGATGAGGTGCTGGAGCTTCTTCTGCAGACGAAAAATATGATCGGTCAGACGGTTATTATGGTAACCCATGATGAAAGTATTGCTTCTCATGCGGATAGGATATTTATAATGGATAACGGTATTCTCCGCCCACAGTGATAAAAAATACAGCTTCGATTCCGAAGCTGTATTTTTCGTTTAAAATATTGACTTATATTCTTCTTCCGCTTGCTTTTCCGTATCTTTTCCCGTGAGAGCTTTTTTTGCAAGACCGATACCGATGACCACCAAGTATACAAGAGAGAAGAAGCATATGCCTACAATAAATCTTTGCATACTTATCTCCCAAATGAAGCGACCGACAAGTAAGTTATATTGGTCAGCCCTTGCACCTACCGACTGAGGATAGCATAGTTGCCAAAATCCGACGAATGCTGCCACGTTTATCGCGTAGTGTATAATGTACTTTACGATGGCGTTTATCTTTTTGCTATCCAAGAGCAATGTGGTTATCGCTATGACTACGGAGTAAGCGAATATGCACGCAAGCAAGCCAAGGGTTATGGAAGGCTGTTCCATATCTCCGCTTGCGATGATCATGAACAGAAGGGCAATAAGTATAGTGTAAAGGGAAGCCGGGTATATGAATCGCTTCTTTACAAAAGACAATGCGTTTAGTGCTTTTTTCATTTTGGTTGTTCCTTATCTGTTGATTATATATATTGTATCACACTTTTTTTGTAAATCAAGTGCAGCAACGCATTTTGATAAAATATTTATACCTTTAACTGTTTGTAAACTTTGAAAATATTGACTTTTCACTTATATTATATTATAATAAAATGTAAAACTATATTAGGAAGTAAAACTATGAAAAGAAGAGAAAGCAGACAGTTGGCACTTGAGTTGATTTTTGAGGGATCATTCCACGCCTTTGAATCTCCGGAGCTTATCTACGATACCGCGAAAGACGTAAGAGAGTTTGAGGATGACGAGTACGTCCGTAAACTGTTTTTCGGTGTTTGTGAGAAGCTTAACGCTATTGATGAGTTGATCTCCGGAAGCTCAAAGGGATGGAAACTCGACAGGATCTCACGACTGATACTTGCCGTGTTGCGTCTGTCTGTATTTGAGATGAAGTACTGCGAGGACGTACCCTTTAACATAGCAATAAACGAGGCTGTCGAACTCACCAAGGAGTATGAGCCCGAGTCGTCTCCGGCCTTCGTTAACGGCGTACTTAATGCAATTGCCGATTCCGAGGGTCTAAAGGCTTGAATACATTTCTCGCCTTTGATACCAGTAACTATACTACCTCTTTTGCCGTATGCTCTGACGGAGCGATCACGGAAAACAGAAAGATACCGCTTCCCGTAGATGAGGGTAAACGAGGTTTAAGGCAGTCGGACGCCGTGTTTCATCATACGGTCCATCTTGCAAGTTTGACGCACGGTCTCACGGTAGATAACGTATGTGCCGTTGGAGTTTCTGATAAACCGCGAAATGTTGAAGGTTCTTATATGCCTTGTTTTTTAACGGGTGTTGCCGGTGCTTCTGTCCTGGCTGATACGCTAAGGGTACCGTTATACCGATTTTCACATCAGCAGGGTCACGTTATGGCGGCGCTGTATTCTGCAGGGATGAGCGAGCTGTACGAGCAGAAGACTTTGGCATTTCACCTATCCGGGGGCACTACAGAGCTTCTGTTATGTGAGAAGGGCGTTATTGAGCGTATAGGGTCTACACTTGATATCAGCGCAGGAAAGCTCATTGACAGAACGGGCGTAAAGCTTGGTATGCATTTTCCTTGTGGTCCCGAACTCGATAGATTATCGCAAGAAGTAGACCTACCCAAGGTTAAAGTTAAAACTTCAAATCTTAGCTGTAACCTCTCCGGTTTTGAAAATAAAATAGATAAGATGATAAGTGACGGCGCTTCCCGAGAGGATGTGTCCGCTTATGCTATAGCGTGTGTGATCGGCGCAGTAGAAGGTATGCTTGAGGGAGCTCTGACTGAACACGGTGACTTACCTGTGGTTTTTGCAGGCGGTGTCAGCTCGAACTTCAACGTAAGAAAGTATTTCAAGGAAAACTACAGTGCTATTTTCCCTGAACCCGTATTTGCCCTTGACAATGCCGCGGGGATAGCACTCTTGACCCAAAGGGAATATGATAGAAGATAACGCAAAAAAAATATATACAGTATCGCAGATAGGCAGCTATGTAAAAGGAATACTTGAGTCGAACCCCTTACTTAAGAGCATATCCATCAGGGGCGAGATATCTAACTTCGTACATCATAAAGCGGGTCACCTATATTTCGACCTTAAGGATGAGGGCGCTGTACTTAATTCCGTAATGTTTGCAGGTAGCACCAAGTTCCTGAAGTTTGCACCTCAAAACGGTATGCGCGTAGTGGCAAACGGCAGGATCACCTCCTATGAGAAGGGAAGCAGGTATCAGATAATAGTATCGTCTCTTGAGCCTGACGGCGTGGGTGCTTTGCACGTCGCATTTGAACAGCTTAAGGCAAAGCTTCAAGCGGAAGGGCTATTTGACCCTTCACATAAGAAGGCCCTTCCGAAGATACCAACCAGGGTCGGAGTGGTCACCTCTCCTACCGGGGCCGCAATTCGCGATATCTTGAACGTCAGCGGCAGGCGCTTTCCGTATGCCAAGATCGTCCTTTATCCTGCACTTGTGCAGGGAGACGGTGCTGCCGCAAGTATAATCGATGGAATTGAGCATTTTAATAACACAAACAGCGTTGACGTTATTATTATCGGACGCGGAGGGGGTTCTATAGAGGACTTATGGGCGTTTAACGACGAAGCTCTTGCAAGGTGTATATTTGCATCTGAAATCCCCGTTATTTCGGCTGTTGGGCATGAGATAGATTTTACCATCTCGGACTTTGTTGCAGACCTTCGTGCTCCTACGCCAACTGCTGCGGCGGAGCTTGCATTACCCGATAACTTTGATCTTATTCGCAGAATCAATAATATTACCGACAAGATGCGCTCGAGCCTCGGTGCAAGGTGCGCATATTATAGGCAAGCACTTGAGCATCTTTCATCCTCAAGGGCTTTGTCCTCTCCGCAGAATATGATAGATGACAGGCGCATGGTGCTTCTGTCACTTTCAGACAGAATGGAAAAGGATATGGAGCTTATTCTGTCAAGGAAAAAGAGCGAGTACGTACGTTTGACCGCGGCACTTGATTCCCTCAATCCTATGTCTGTCATTAAGCGAGGATACAGCGCGGTATATGATGATAAGAATAATCTGGTCAAGAGTGTCAGTCAAGTAAAGTTGGGTACAAAAATCAATTTTAAATTAAGCGACGGCAATGTCAGTGCCGCCGTAGAGGAGATCCATCATGAGTGAAAAGAATAACGAGATGAGTTTTGAAGAGGCGCTTGCCAGGCTTGAAGTGATCGTTAAGGGGCTTGACGGCGGCGAGGTTCCTCTTGATAGATCCCTTGAACTTTTCGAGGAGGGCGTTTCCCTTGTAAAGCTTTGTAACACTAAGCTTGAAAACGTTGAAAGAAAAATTAAGATAGTAAACGGCGGACAGGAGTGTGATTTTGCAAATGAATGAGATCTTAAAGACGGCACTTGACCGAGACATTGAAGACATTAACGAGGCTATTTCCGATTTTCTCTCTGTCAGCGACCCTGACTTCGAGGTGTTATCGGAATCCATGAGATATAGCGCTATTTCAAGCGGTAAGAGGGTCAGGCCTTTTCTTACACTTGAGTTTTGCCGTCTGTTCGGCGGAAAGGGGTACAGCGCGATGCCCTTTGCCTGCGCTGTAGAGATGGTTCATACATATTCGCTTATTCATGACGATCTGCCTTGTATGGATGACGATGATCTGCGCCGAGGCAAGCCTACTAACCATATCGTTTACGGGGAGAGTACGGCTCTCCTTGCCGGTGACGCTCTGCTTACTGCAGCCTTTGAGACTCTTACAGATGCGACCCTTGACCCGAAGCTTATCTGTGACGCTGTTAAGACTGTTGCTTACTGCTCCGGCGCCAGCGGAATGATAGGCGGTCAACAGATGGACCTTTTGGGTGAGGAGACCAGGTATAACCTTGACCAGCTTACGAAGGTACACGCCAAGAAGACGGGCGCGCTCATCTACTGTGCTTGTGTTCTTGGTGCTATCGCTGCGGGTTATACCGAGGGAAGCGAACAGTATAGAGCCGCCGAAGAGTATGCTGAGTCGGTAGGTCTCGCTTTTCAGATCACCGATGATATTCTTGACGTTTACGGTTCAGAGCAGGATATGGGCAAGCCTGTGGGCAGCGATGCTTATAACGGAAAGACTACCTATATCTCCTTAATGAGTCGTGAAGATGCTTTCGACCTTGCAAAGAAGCTGACCGAGCATGCTAAGGAGGCTATCGCCGGTTTTGAGGGCAATGCTGTACTTAGCCTTTTTGCCGATCATCTGCTTGAACGCACCAAATGAGGCTGGATATTTATTTAACTGAAAAGGGCTATGCCCCCACAAGAACAAAAGCACAGTATTTGATAAGCGAGAGTCTGGTCACGGTTGACGGAATAGTCATAAATAAGCCTTCCTATGACGTTGAAGGTAAGAACGTTGCCGTTATCGGGGATGGGCTTAAATACGTCAGCCGCGGCGCGCTAAAGTTGGAGGGGGCGCTGAAAGCCTTCAGTATTGACCCCGAGGGCTCCAGGTGCGTTGATATCGGTTCTTCTACAGGCGGTTTTACAGACTGCTTACTACAGCACGGTGCCGTGTCGGTATTCTGCGTTGATTCAGGGACCGATCAGTTGCACGAAAAGCTTCGTGACGATCCCCGCGTTACGTTACGCGAGCAGTTTAATGCAAGAGATCTTACGTATTCAGACGTTGGGTATAAAGCCGATATCGTTGTAATGGATGTGTCCTTTATTTCTCAAACCGTCCTGTTTCCCAACGTTAAGAACGTGCTTGATGAAGACGGACTGTTTATCAGCCTTATCAAGCCTCAGTTTGAGGCAGGTAAGGAAAACGTTGGTAAGGGCGGTATCGTTAAAAGTGATAAAGTGCGTAAGGCCGTTATTGAAAACGTCATCGCACAAGCTAAAGAACACGGCCTGTATTTTAGAAATATTACTGTTTCACCTATAACGGGCGGAGACGGAAACGTTGAATACCTTGCTTGCTTCAGCGCAAAAGGTGTGGACGAAAATAATAGTATTTAAGATCTATAAGCTATGAAGAGAGTTACAGTTATACCGAATCAGTATAAAGACAGAGAGATGAAGTGCCTTTTTGAGCTTTGCAGTTTTCTGCGCGAGAAAAGGGTCGATTTCGTTGTGCCTTTGGAATACCGTCAATATATAACATTTGACGGAATCAATTTTACCAACACACCGTACGATACCGAGCTGGTTATAGTCATCGGCGGTGATGGGTCCATAATCAAGGCAGCAATTCCCGCGGCTATTGCAGGAATTCCTCTTGTGGGCATTAACATGGGTAAAGTAGGTTATATGGCTTCTATTGAGCCTGACGATCTTTCCCCACTTGCTAAGGTCCTTGACGGGGATCATCTGACAGAAGAGCGGACTATGCTCAAGATAAGTACCGACAGCGGAGTCTACTATGCGCTGAATGATGCAGTTATCTCTAACGGCGGAAGTGCTCGTCTTGTGGATATCGAGCTGAACTGCAACGGTCTGCACGTGAGCAGGTACTACGCTGACGGTATAATTATTGCATCTCCCACGGGATCTACGGCGTACTCTCTTTCGGCGGGCGGACCCGTTATTGATCCTTTGCTCGACTGTATGTGCGCGACTCCCATATGTCCTCATTCGCTAACAGCTCGTCCTCTTGTTTTCTCGGGAGACTCTGTTTTACAGGTGTGTTCCGGTATACCCGGCCGCTCACTGTATCTTTCAATAGATGGCGGTGAGTATATTTCGCTCGGAGCAGACGAGCAGGTGGAGATAGTTAAATCAGAATATAAATTAAAGCTTATAAAAACCGAAGAACAGAGCTTTTGCGCTCTTTTAAACAACAAACTGTGATTAACCATGAAGATAAACAGACAAAGTAAGATATTAGAGATCATAAAAAATAATGTGATAGAGACCCAGGACGAGTTGACTGCACGTCTGTTGTCTGAGGGATACCACGTAACACAGGCGACTGTATCAAGGGATATAAAGGAGCTTCGTATCATCAAGATATCTGATGAAAACGGAAGGTATAAGTATGCGTCGCCTACAACGGATGGCCTCGGTGTACGCGCAAGATATCTTAACATCATTGAGCAGACCGTTACCCATACGGAGCACGCAAACAATTTGCTCGTTGTAAAGACCTTTGCAGGTATGGCTCAGGCGGCAGGCGCGGCTATTGACTCTATGTCCTTTGAAGGCGTGCTTGGCTGTATCGCAGGAGACGACACCATCCTCGTTGTTACTACGGATGAAATGACCGCAGATTCCATCAGTAAGAAGATAAGAGATATTATAAAATAACTAAAAAGATGCTACTGTCCATTCATATAGAGAATATCGCTGTAATAAAATCTATTGATGTGGATTTTTCCGAGGGATTTAACGTGCTTACCGGTCAGACCGGAGCAGGTAAGTCCATTATAATCGATTCCATCAATCTGATCATGGGTGCTCGCGCTGATCGGGATCTTATCAGGTCCGGAGAGGAGCGTGCCTTCGTCAGCGCCGTTTTTACGGTGAGTGACGCAGTAAAGGACTATTGCGCCGAGGTAGGTATTTCCTGTGAGGATGAGCTCATGATCAGCAGAGAAGTGCTCACCGACGGTAAAAGTGTTGCAAGGGTAAACGGTAGGAACGTTTCTGTTACAGTCCTGCGTGAGATAGCAACAAGGCTCGTCACCATACACGGACAGCATGATAATCAGGATCTGCTTCGACCGGAGCGTCATATTGATTTTCTTGATGGTTATTGCTCTGATTCCACTCTTATGGAGGAGTATTCCATTGCATATAAGGCATATGTTGATTCCAAGGCGGCCCTTGACTCGTTTATAGTAGATGAAAAGGATAAGGCTCGCAGAATAGATCTTATCACTTATCAGCTAAAGGATATTGACGGCGCAAAGCTGAAGGTCGGTGAAGAAGAAAAACTGACCGAAACCAAGAAGAAGCTGAAAAACAGTGAAAAGATAAATAAGAACACTTCTCTTGTGTACCGCGCACTTTATTCTAACGATAAAGGCGTCAGTGCCTGCACGCTTATTGAGCGTGCTATAGGTGCGGTTGAAGCATTATCCGACGTATACCCCGATGCTGTCAATACGGCAGAGAAGTTGGAAGAGTGTAGGTCGTTACTTACCGATATTGCACATTCAGTCGATGGGGTTTCTGTGGATCTGACTGCCGACCCCGAAGCACTACTGACGAAGATAGAAAGCCGTCTTGCACTTATCGACCGACTCAAGATAAAGTACGGAACCGATATCTCCGAGATCCTTGAATACGCCGATGGGTTGAGGGGTGAGCTTGATGCGCTTGAAAACTCGGATGAGCGCTTGGCAAAGCTTCGTGACGATTATGAAGCAAAGCTAAAGAACGCAATGCTGTGCGGTAAAAAGCTAACCGATTTCAGAAAAGAAGTGGCAGGAAGACTGTCTTCGGGTATCTGTGAGCAGCTTGACTATCTCGATATGGCTAAGGTGCGTTTTTGCGTCAACTTTTCACCCTGTGAGACGCCGACACCTATTGGCACCGACAGCGTTGAGTTTCTTATTTCCGCTAATGCAGGTGAGGAGCTTCATCCCCTTGCTAAGGTCGCCTCCGGCGGTGAACTCTCTCGTGTTATGCTTGCTATGAAGTGCGTATTTGCACAGATCGATACTGTGTCACTAATGATCTTTGACGAGATAGATGCAGGCATCTCCGGTAAGACCTCGGTTAAGATCGGTAAAAAGTTACGTGAGCTTTCCCGTAACTACCAGATAATGTGTGTGACCCATTCCGCGCAGATAGCCTCCCTTGCTAATAAGCATTTTCTTATCTCAAAGAATGAGCGCGATGGCAGAGTGTTCTGCCGTGTTGATACCCTTGACCATGAGGGAAGAGTAGCTGAAATATCCCGTATTATCGGCGGTGAAGTGATCACCGATACAATTATTGCCTCTGCCAGGGAACTACTGGCCACGGAGTAGAATTATTGAATTATTCTGAAGTATTATCAAAGAAAAATATAGAGTTTTTGCAAAATGAGCCTATGTGTAAGCACACCACCTTCCGTATCGGGGGCTCCGCTGACTTTTATGTTCTTCCTGACAACGAAGAAGAGATGATTTGGGCATTTGACAACGCCTATGAGGCGGATATGCCCGTTTTCGTTTGCGGAAATCTCAGCAATATAGTTTTCGCTGACGAGGGCTTCAGGGGAGTTGTTATCGATACGCGTGCTATGAACCGATTGGCGGTTGACGGTAACCTGATCCTTGCGCAAGCCGGAGCAAGTTTAACGTCCGTTGCCCGTCTTGCTCTTGAGAGAGGCCTTTCGGGACTGGAGTTTTCTTACGGGATACCGGGAACCGTGGGCGGTGGTGTATTTATGAATGCAGGTGCTTACGGCGGTATGATGTCCGACGTGGTGTACAGCGTCCGAGCATATGATATAGCTACCAAGAAGATCGTTGAGCTGCGTGAAGCTGAGTGTGAGTTTTCTTATAGACACAGCGTTTTTAGTGAAGGCGGTATGCTGGTGCTGTCCTGCGTTTTCGCTTTGAAGGATGGAGAACGTGAGAGCATCAGATATTTGATGAACGAACGCATGCAGGCGCGCAGGGATAAGCAGCCGCTTGAGCTGCCCAGCGCAGGAAGCGTATTTAAACGTCCGGAGGGCTATTACGTCGGTGCTATGATCGAAGAGCTTGGTCTCAAGGGCTTTCGTGTGGGGGGCATTCAGGTTTCCGAAAAGCACGCAGGATTTATGGTCAACGTGGGTGGCGGTACTTGTGCCGATTTGATCACACTTATAACCATTGTCAAGGAAAAGGTGCTTGATGCGTACGGTGTGGCTCTTGAGTGCGAGATCGGCTTTGTATAATGAAAACTACGTTTAATGTTGAGGCGAAAAACTCACTGTGCTCTGCTGCCCCTAAGAAGATATGCTGTAAGCTTTCTCTTTTGTACGGTTTTATGTACGGAGCAAGGGTCTTTTCAGAAAATATTATAGAGATCCGTTTTTCACTTCCGAAGGTCAAGGAGTATTTTTCCAGGCTGTTCTTCGAAGTGTTCTCCATTGAGCTTGAGGATTCGGATACCATCGTTATTGATGACGAATACACCCTATCTACTTTATTCGGGCTTTTTGACACATCCGATCCCTCGTCCATCAGTGATATTATATTTTCCTGTGAGAGCTGTTCACAGTCGTTTTTTAAGGGACTGTTTCTTTCTTGCGGAATTATAAATGATCCGAAAACCGATTATCATTTAGAGTTTTCCGGCATTGATCCCGACAGGATCAATGCTCTTTACGATTATTTTGAGCTTCAGGGACTGCCTTTTAAAAAAAGCTCTCGAAGGGGCTCGGAATTTCTGTACTGTAAAAGTGTAGAGATCATCGAAAGATATCTCAGTTATATCGGTGCTTCCGTTGCATTATTCGGCGTATTAAATGCTAAAATGATAGGTGAGGCACGCAACTCCATCAATAGGATCTCAAATTTCGAAAATGCAAACCTCAATCGCACGGTCTCGGCCTCATCCGACCAGGTAGCCGCGGCAAAGATCCTATACGAGAACGGTCGGTTTCAACTTTTGGCAAGGGAACTTAAGGAGACCATCACGTTGAGGATAGAGTATCCCGACCTATCACTTTCCGCACTTGCCGCTAAGCACCAACCGCCAATAACCAAATCGGGGCTGAATAACAGATTAAGAAAGATTATGGCGCTTGCCAAAGAGGATCAATGAAAGACTTCGTACACCTGCATTTACACAGTGAATACAGCTTGCTTGACGGTGCGTGTCGCATCTCGGACATACCAAAGATAGCTAAGTCCCTCGGGCAGAGTGCGGTCGCCATTACCGATCACGGTAATATGTACGGTGTCGTTGACTTCTTTAAAGCTTGTGTTAAGGAAGGGATAAAGCCTATTATCGGTTGCGAGGTGTATCTCGCATCTCACGACAGAGCCGATCGCCATAAGGATCCTTCGGGTGATAATTTTCATCTGGTGTTGCTTGTTAAAGACGAAGTCGGTTATAAGAATCTCATAACTCTTGTATCCCGTTCGTATACCGAAGGCTTTTATATAAAGCCTCGCGTTGATATGTCGCTTTTAGAGCGCTATAATGAAGGGCTCGTCTGCCTTTCAGGTTGTCTCGGCGGAAGAATACCTCAGTACATCCTGTCGGGTGACTTAAGCGCGGCACGTGAGTGTGCTAAACACTTCAAGGATATATTTGCCGACGATTTTTATCTTGAGATGCAGGATCACGGTATGCCCGAGCAACTTACCGTCAACAGAGAACTTGTCAAGATCTCAAGTGAGCTTGATATTCCTCTCGTTTGTACGAACGACGCGCACTATTCTCGTCGCGTTGACGCCGACAACCAAGCGGTGCTTATGTGCATCCAGATGAATGAGACCATACTTGACGGCAGACCCCTGGGCTTTGAAACGGATGAGTTCTATATTAAGAGCCGTGAAGAGATGGAAGAGCTCTTTCATGAAGTACCTGAGGCACTTGACAACACCGTCAAAATTGCAGATAAGTGCAATTTCTCCTTCGAGTTCGGTAAGCTTCAGCTGCCTGCCTTTAAAACGCCCAACGGAATTGACTCCACTGAGTATCTGCAATCTCTTGTTAAAAAGAGATTCGCCCAAAAGATTATTACCTCCGAGCTCACCTTTACCGAAGAGCATCCCGTAGAAGAGTATAAGGAGCGCCTTGAGTATGAGCTTGGCATAATCGATAGTATGGGCTATTCCGATTACTTCCTGATCGTATGGGATTTTATCAACCACGCTAAGGAAGTGGGGATTCCCGTGGGACCCGGCAGAGGCTCGGGTGCCGGTAGCCTTGTTGCATACGTGCTTGGTATCACCGAGGTGGATTCTATTAAATTTGATCTGCTTTTCGAAAGATTTCTGAATCCCGAGCGCGTGAGTATGCCGGATATCGATACGGATTTTTGCTACAGACGCCGTAATGAGGTCATCGAATACGTTCGTGAAAAATACGGAAATGATAACGTTTCTCAGATAACCACCTTTGGTACTATGGCGGCACGAGCCGTTGTTCGTGACGTTGGACGTGCCCTCGGTATGTCCTATTCTACCGTTGACGAGGTGGCTAAACTCATTCCGCGTGAGCTTGATATCACTTTAAATAAGGCGCTTGAACGCGCACAGGAGCTAAAGGCGCTCTATGAGTCTGACCGTGAGATAACGAAGCTTATAGATATCTCCATCGCTCTTGAGGGTATGCCGCGTCACGCTTCTACTCACGCGGCAGGCGTCGTTATCACAGAAAAGCCCACCAGAGAGTACGTTCCCGTTTCTGTCAATGACGATATGCCGCTTACACAGTTTGGCATGGAAACCGTCGCTGACCTTGGACTTTTGAAATTTGACTTTTTGGGGCTACGTTATCTTACTATCATAGATGACTGCGAAAGGCTTATCCGAGAGCATACCCCGAGTTTTAAAGTTAAGTCGGTACCGCTTGACGACCCGCAGACCTTTGAGATGCTTTCTGCCGGACGCACAGACGGTGTATTTCAGCTTGAGAGCAACGGTATGCGTCAGACCCTGATGCAGTTAAAGCCCGGTTGTATCGACGACGTAATGGCAGCGATAGCCTTATACCGTCCGGGACCCGTTAAGAGCATCCCGAAATATATTTCAAATAAGCACCACCCTGAGACTATCGAGTATAAGGTGCCTGCACTTAAAGAGATACTGTCCACCACGTACGGATGTATCGTTTACCAGGAGCAGGTAATGCAGATCTTCCGTAGCCTCGCAGGTTATTCCTTCGGTAAAGCGGACATCGTACGAAAGGCAATGTCGAAGAAAAAGGGTGACGTGCTCGCCGCAGAACAGAAGAATTTCGTTGCGGGCGCAGTAGAACGGGGTGCATCCAAGGAGAATGCTATCGCTCTATACGAAGAGATGGCGGATTTTGCCAAGTATGCTTTTAACAAGAGCCACGCGGCTGCGTACAGCTTTCTCTCATACAGGACCGCGTATTTAAAGTGCCATTATCCTGCAGAATATATGTCTGCTCTTCTCACAAGTGTTATGGGTGACGTAGGTAAGACTGCCGAATATATAGGCGTATGTAGAAAAGAGGGAATACGCGTTATTCCGCCTCACGTCAACAAGAGCTGTAATGTTTATACCGTTTCCGACGAGGATATCTACTTCTCGCTTACAGCGGTAAAGAACCTCGGTGAGCGCTTTGTTTCGAGTATAGCCCTCGAGAGGCAGAGAAACGGTGACTTTGAGTCCTTTGAGGACTTCGTTGACCGTATGTCCGACCATGATCTTAACAAGAAACAGGTGGAGACACTTATCCTTTGCGGAGCCTTCGACGGTCTTGGTGCTAACAGAAAGGAGCTCCTCGCTGTTTTTGAGCCCTTCGTTGATTCTGTGCTTGATAAGAAGCGCAACGGACTCGCCGGGCAGATGGATATTTTTTCCATGGCAAACGAGAAAAGCACAGGATATCTCGAGATACCGAAGATGGATGATTATTCCGTCAAGGAAAAACTTAATTTTGAGAAGAATGCCTGCGGTATAGCTCTTTCCGGCAGTATTCTTGATGAGTTCTCCGACAACATTGCTGATTTAGAGTATACGCCATTGTCTGATATACTTGCATACGACGAGGAAGATGACTCATATCCCTTTAAGGACAGACAGACCGTGTACATCGTTGGTGCTGTGTCTAAGGTGCAGGCAAAGGAGACCAGAAAGGGTGAAAAGATGCTTTTCGTCACCCTGGAGGATTCATCGTTCCAGATAGAATTGTTGGTATTTCCCACGTTGCTTGCTACGCACGGTTATCTCTTTACCACGGATACCTGTTTGTTCATAAAGGGAACCATCTCCCTTAAAGAGGGAGAGAATCCGAAGATACTGGTAGGCAACGCTCTGCCGCTTATCTCAAACGATAAGTACGTTAAGATACAAAGGAAGCCAAAGGCCGCAGAAAGCTCTCAGCCGGATACCCTGTATATTAGGGTTAATAATACCGATAGCAAGACTGTGGCTCCGATATTAACTGTTATGTCAAAGGGAAAGGGAAGTACTGCAGTTGTATTCTATAACAGCGAGGAGTCGAAATACGTTAAGGCTGTCGGTGTAACGACCCCGGTTGACGAAAAGACCCTTTCAAAGCTTCGGGACATCTGCGGAGAGGAAAACGTAATTCTTAAAAAATCTTAACATTCACAAATTATTAACAGTAGGATGTTATGATTTTATTGAATAAAGGCATCAGGAGTAAAAATGAACGAGATCAATTCTTCTGAACTTAAAAAAGTAAAACGAAAATCATCGGGAATAATGTCTAAGGTGCTCAGTGTTCTTTTCACCATCCTTCTGATCGGGCTGATAACCGGAACTATCGTAGGTGCGGCGTTTGCTCTTTATCTGCGTAGCTTCGTTGATATCAGCATTGATGATATTCTGCTTTTGTCTACAGACCAGGATCAGAATACTCAGCTCTACTATATGGACTATACTGACCGTGCTAACCGCATAGGTGAAGCCGTTCTTATAGAGGATCAGAAGCTTTCTGCGGGTGAAAACCGCTTCTGGGTCTCCTACAGTGAGATGCCCGACGACCTTGTTAATGCATTTATTGCTATTGAGGATAAGGATTTTCGAGATCATAAGGGCGTAGACTGGGGAAGGACTCTTTCAGCCACCTTCTATTTCTTTGCGCCCGGCGACAAGCATTACGGCGGTTCTACCATCACCCAACAGGTAATCAAGAACGTTACGGGTAAGGACGAGGTCACCATCCAGCGTAAGGTACAAGAGATATTTATGGCGCTGAATCTGGAAAAGAAACTGGATAAGTCGGAGATAATCGAGATATATCTCAATACTATCTATCTTTCTCAGCATTCATACGGTGTGCAAGCGGCATCTCAAGCCTATTTCGGTAAGGACGTTTCTGAGTTGACCCTTCTTGAGTGCGCCGCCATCGCATGCATTCCTCAGGCGCCAACCAAGTGGGATCCGGTGCAGAATCCTGAAAATAATACCGACCGAAGGAAGGTCGTTCTCACAGCAATGCGTGATCAGGGATATATCACTGAGGACGAATATCTTGAGGCTTGGCACGCTGAACTGAAGTTAAATACCGACGGTGATGACGAGGACGAGGAGTCAGTTTCCTATAATTCCTGGTATACCGATCAGGTTATCGTTGACGCTATTGAACTTTTGACGGATGACAGTAAGTTAGGTCTTTCCAAGGACGTTGCCACGAAAATGGTGTATACCGGCGGTCTAAAGATATACACTCTTATGGACCCTCACGTGCAGGATTCCTTGGAAGAGGTTTTTGAGAACCCCGAAAAGTATGATTTCCCCAAGACCCCGGGTACACTTGAGCCCAAGTGCGCTATGGTGGTCATAGATCCGTATACGGGTGATGTTCTCGGCCTTGTTGGGGATAAAGGCGTAAAGACAGGAGATAGACTGCAGAATTTCGCAACTCAGACAAGGCGTTCTCCGGGATCGTGCATCAAGCCCTTATCCGTGTATGCACCCGGTATAGAGGAGGGCGTCATCTCATATGGCACGACGTTTGATGATATACCGGTCAACTACGGCGAGGACAACGAATCTCCGTGGCCGTCTAATGCACCTGACAGATATTCGGGCCTTACACCTGTGTACGACGCTGTCGTCCGTTCTGTCAATACTATATCCATCCGCGTCCTCGAGCAACTTGGTACTGCAACTTCATTTGAGTACGTTAAGAATAAGTTGCATATTGAAGGCTTCCTTGAGAAGGAGGAGCTTGCCGACGGAACCATTATTGACGACAAGAATGCATCTGCACTTGCTCTTGGCGGTATGAGCTACGGTGTTACCGTTGAGGAGATGACTGCGGCATATGCTATGTTTGCTAACGGCGGCATTTATCACAAGCCCAGAACCATCCTGCGTATTACCGATAACGACGGCAATGTGCTTGTGGAGAATGAGGCGGAGTCCGAGCGCGTCATTAGCGAGTCTACTGCCTTCATTATGACAAAGATCATGGAGCAGGTCGTATTTGAGGGTACTGCCAAAAACGGTATTACTCTTGACAGCATGGTCAACGTAGCGGGTAAGACTGGTACTACCAGTAACGAGGTGGATAAGTGGTTTGTCGGGTACACTCCTTATTACGTCGGTGGCGTGTGGTTTGGATATGAGTGGAATAAGTCTACTGATATGTTTGCTTCATATACGGCCGCCGGTATTTGGGATAAAGCGATGACGGTCATCCATCAGGATATCTTTGGGCGTATAGACGCCGGAAAAGAACAACTCAGATATTTTTCTACTAACGGTTACAACCACGAATACACAAAGGAATTCTGTATTTATTCCGGCAAGCTGGCGACGGATGCCTGCCGTGCTGATCCCCGAGGAACCACAAAGGTGATCAAGAAGGGGTATTTCACCGCTGACACGGTGCCTGTTGATGACTGTGACAGACACGTTATGGTTAAGATCTGCACAGATACCGACTGTATAGCGGGAGATAACTGTCCCCATACCAAAGAAGTCTCTTTTATTGATTATGAGAGAGAAGAGCCGCCCGAGAAGGCAGAGGTCGTTATCCTTGATTCCAAGTATATCCTCGACAAAGATAACGTGTGCAAGGAGCATAAGACCGCAGATAACAAGAATGAGCCTACAGACGAAAAGCCTGAGGATAACGAAAATAAGGATAAAGAATAATTCAGTCATTTTTTGCGAGATCACCTCATACATTTGTGTGAGGTGATCTTTTTGTCGTTTAGGGCAGGTTGCAAGGGAATATGTTATAGAATACCCATAGGAATAGTGCTCACCGTATGTGCCTTTTCGATACTGCTAAGTATGCTGTGCGGTTGCTTTATTCCGATAAACAGGATGGGGGTCTGTCTGCCGCGGTTTTCCTTGCCCGTCGTGTTACTGTCGTTATTGCTGATTTTGGTACATATGCTTTTGGTAATCGATGCTTTACTGATATTAACGGATAATATCCGCTGCAAGAATAATGTTAGAAAATTAATTACAGTATTTGGTATTTTTCTTTTATCAGCTTTGGGTTTTAATTTGATTTTTAGGGTAGGATTAACGGTCTTAGCCGCTTTTTGCTTCGGACTTAGCATGGTGCTTTGTTTTTTATACCTGTTTGACAGAAAGAAAAGGTATTATACTTTCACCGTTCCCGTTTGCACGGTTATGATTTATTTCTTTATAATTTCGATTTTTGCTTATTAGAGGGTTTGTTATGAAAAGACTGATCAGCGTAATTCTTACCGTAATACTTCTTTTTCCCGTAGAGTCTGTAGCAGTAGACCTTAATACTGACGCGAAAAGCATAATACTTATGGAGGCAAACACGGGGGCTGTCCTTTATGAGTTGAATGCAGATGAGGCATTGCCTCCCGCGTCGGTCACGAAGGTGATGACCTTGCTGTTGATTGCTGAAGCAGTTGACGACGGACAACTCAAACTGACCGATACGGTAAGTGCTTCGGCATATGCCGCATCAATGGGCGGTTCTCAGATCTATTTAAAAGAAGGCGAGCAGATGAGCGCAGAGGACTTGGTAAAGAGCATTGTAATTGCCAGCGCAAACGACGCCGCTGTCGCTATGGCGGAGCATCTTTGCGGAAGTGAATCGGCCTTTGTGGAAAGAATGAATAAACGAGCAAGAGAGCTTGGCATGGATAATACAAATTTTGAGAATACGAATGGTCTTGATGACGACACTTCAAGTCACCTAACGTCTGCCAGGGATATTGCCATAATGTCAAAGGAATTACTAAAGCACAGATGGATACTTGACTACACGACTATATGGATGGACACGGTAAGAAACGGTGAATTCGGACTCACCAATACCAATAGACTTATAAAGTCATATAATGGCGCAAACGGGCTTAAAACAGGGTCAACGAACAAGGCGGGCTTTTGTATCAGCGCAACGGCAAAAAGGGAAGAAATGCAGCTAATCGCTGTCATCATGGGGGCTAAGACCAGGGACAGCAGAAACGAATGCGCCGCCGCGGTGCTTGATTTCGGTTTTAATAATTTCAGTTATTTTAAGCTTGAGGGTGGTGAAGTCCCCGGTGTTTCGGTTATCGGCGGAGAAACAACCGAGGTTTGCGGAGTGTATGAAGGCTTCGATACGGTAAGACTGATAAGCGGTTCCGAGATAAATACAGAATTTGTCATTTACGAGGGGTTGACCGCTCCGATTAGGGAGGGCGATGTGATCGGCAAAGTCAACGTGTTCGAAGGCGCCGAAATACTCAGCACCCTTGATATTAAGGCTGAGCACGGCGTAGAAAAGATGGGATATTTAAGCACGTTGAAGCTATTACTTGAAAAATGGATGCTTTTGTAAAAAAATAATTGCAAATGTGCTTATTTTGATGTATAATAACAACATCAAAATATATAGGAGGCAAAAAATGGCATTAAAGTTAAATGATGCATTTGTTAAGGGCTTCGTTAAGGCTGATGAGCTTGAGGCTATCACCGATGAACTTAAGAGCGCTCACCAAAAGATAATTGAGAGAAACGGTGAGGGTAACGATTTCCTCGGTTGGATAGACCTGCCCGAGAATTACGATAAAGAAGAGTTTGTAAGAATTAAAGAATGTGCAGAGGATATCAAGAATAAATGCGACGTTTTCGTTGTTATCGGTATCGGCGGCTCCTACCTTGGTGCGCGCGCCGCTATTGAGTTTGTTAAGAGTCCTCTTTATAATAATCTTAAGAAAGATACCCCTGATATATATTTTACCGGTAACGATATTTGTCCTTCTGCTATGAATGAGCTTCTTTCTATTTGCGAGGGAAGAGATATCTGCGTAAACGTTATTTCCAAGTCGGGTACCACCACCGAGCCTGCCATCGCTTTCCGCGTTTTCAGACAGCTTCTTGAGGAAAAGTACGGAGCGGACGGCGCAAAAGACAGGATCTTCGTTACTACCGATAAGGCAAAGGGCAAGCTGAAGGAGCTTTCTGACGAGAAGGGATATCAGACCTTCGTAGTGCCCGATGACGTTGGCGGCAGATATTCCGTGCTTACCGCGGTCGGCCTTCTTCCCATCGCCGTTTCAGGTGTCGACATTGACGAGATGATGGCGGGCGCACAAGCCGCAAGGGCAGCTTATCTTACCGACGAGTTTTCTCTTAACGACTGCTTTAAGTACGCTGCTATACGTAATATTCTGAACAGAGGCGGCAAGGATGTTGAGATCCTCGCTTCTTATGACCCTGCTCTCGGTAAGTTTGCAGAGTGGTGGAAGCAGCTTTACGGCGAGAGTGAGGGTAAGGACGGCAAGGGTATTTTCCCTGCATCCGTGACCTTCTCCACCGATCTTCACTCCCTCGGTCAGATAATCCAGCAGGGTAAGAGAAATATCTTTGAAACTGTTCTTACGCTTAAGGCCGCAGGCGAGGAACTGATCATACCGGACGATCCCGCTAACGTTGACGGACTTAATTTCCTTGCGGGTCGCGGTATGAGCGAGGTGTGTGATAAGGCATTCATCGCTACCGCTGTTGCCCACACCGACGGTAATGTGCCCAATATGGTATTAGAGCTTGATTCGAGAAGTGCTTTTGACTTCGGCTATGCCGCATACTTCTTCGAGCTGGCTTGTGCTGTTTCCGGTTACGTGCTTGGTGTGAACCCCTTTAATCAGCCGGGAGTTGAGGAATATAAGACCAATATGTTTGCTCTTCTCGGTAAACTCGGTGATGCTTTTGCCAAGAAAAAAGAGGAACTCGAGGCAAGACTTTCAAAAGACAGATAAAATTACACAAAAACCCTTGCATTATTGCAAGTATTATTGTATAATTAACTAAAGAGATACTTCCAAAGTATCGGATACGGAGGATACAAATATGATCAATTTGATTATTGGTGTAAAAGGCACCGGTAAAACTAAGACACTGATTGACCTTGTCAACTCTACTGTTGAAACTTCCAAAGGCTCGGTTGTTTGTTTAGAGAAGGGTACTAAGTTAAGAACAGAGATCAAGTATTTAGCCCGTCTTATCGACACCGATGAATATATGATCAGCGACGCCCACTACTTATTCGGCTTTATCGCAGGTATCTGTGCAAGCAACCATGACGCACAGGACATCTTCATTGATTCTTGTCTTAAGATCTGCAAGAACGACGTTGACGAGTTTGGTCATTTCGTTAGAAAGCTGGCGATCTTTGCCGAGGCTCAGAACCTTAACATTACCATGACCTCTTCCATCGCGAAAGAGGATCTGCCCGAGAGCCTTTTACAGTACGTTAAGTAAGGATTTACCCGAGGTTTTACCTCGGGTTTTCTTTTGCGCATTATTATAACGCTCTGCATACAATGTATTAGATACGGGTAGATCCGTTCTAATATGGGAGGAATAATAATGAATAGTTTACCTCAGGGTAACGCTGCCTCTCTCGGATGTAAAGAGGTTGTTTGTATCGACTGCAACAGAGTCCTTGACAGTTGCAGGGATAAGGACTGTTTTGAAAACGTCGAGGTGTTCTTAACCGAATACGGCGAGGAAGTGATCAATAACGCTACGAGTGTGCGCATTAAGTGCGCAGAGCTGATACACACGAATATTTTTACGGAATGTGTTCGCTTTAACAGAGGCTTTTACGGTATTACCGTTCGTTTCTTTGTTAAGGTGACCTTTGAGGCGTGTGTAAGCATTGGTAAAAGCCAGGAGATAGAAGGAATTGCCGTTTGTGAAAAGAAGGTCGTTCTTTACGGCAGCGAAGGAAACGTTAAGATATTCAAGAGTGATCTTAATAACTCATTCTGCTCGGTATGCGGTGACAGCCCGTTTACAACCAACGATCCTACCGTGGTTGTTGAGGCAGTTAATCCTGTACCTCTTTCCTGCATCGTTAAGGATAGAAACCGGGTGGACTGCACTTGTTGTTGCTCTGTGGACGATGTGCCCTCAGCTGTTTGTGCTACTGTTGGAGGCAGTTTGTGTCCGCACAGAACGGAGAAGACCCTGTACGTTACTCTTGGATTCTTCTCTGTGATCAGACTTGAGCGCCCTGCGCAATATCTTATCCAAGCAACGGAGTATTCTGTGCCGGATAAGGAGTGCGTGGTAACTGACGAGAATAATCCTTGCGCGGTGTTCAACAGAATGGCGTTTCCTGTGAACGAGTTTTATCCGCCCTCGTTCCGTGGAGGTCACTCGGACTGTCAAAAGTAAAAGAAATACAGACCCGTAAGGGTCTTTTTCTTTTTATAAAATTATCTAAATGCTATTTACAAAATCGCTCTTATATTGTAAAATATATATGTTAAATTATAGTAAGGAATACATAGATATGAATGACAAGAATTTACGGCCCAGACGTGTTCTTTTAAAGCTGTCGGGAGAGGCTCTTTCGGTTGGTGCTGACGGTATACTTAATTTTGATCTCGTCACATCCATCTGCCGTCAGATCAAGAAGTGCGTTGACGGCGGGACTCAGGTCGCTGTCGTTGTCGGCGCAGGCAATATCTGGCGCGGACGCTCAGGCGGCGGAATGGATCAGACAAGGGCTGACCATATGGGCATGCTGGCAACAACTATCAACGCGATCGCAATTCAGGATACTCTTATCGGCATCGGAGCAAAAGCTAAGGTGTTTACTGCGGCATCCATGCCCACCTTCGCTATTCCTTATACGCGCGATGCCGTTGATTCTGCACTGAACGATGGCACTATTGTTGTTTTTGGTTGCGGGCTTGGAAGTCCCTTCTTCTCGACCGATACCGCCGCTGTCCTTCGTGCTGTTGAGATCGGTGCGGATGCGGCTTTATTTGCAAAGAATATAGACGGTGTGTATACGGCCGACCCTAAGGTCGATCCCACTGCTACAAAGTATGAGACACTTGCTTATGAGGTCATCCTTCGTGATCGACTCAAGGCAATCGACTTGACTGCTGCCGCTTTTGCCCTTGACCGTGATCTGCCGGTATACGTTTTCGCGCTTGACGATCCCGAAAACATAATCCGCGCGGCTAACGGTGAAAATATAGGAACTGTACTTCATGGAGGTAATAACTGATGAGCTTTGAAATTAAATATTATGAGGAAAAAATGGGTAAATGCGTTTCCGCGTATGAGCGTGAGCTTGGCTCTGTTCGTGCAGGCCGTGCAAATGCATCTTTACTCGATAAGATCACTGTTGACTACTACGGTAGCCCTACACCCATCAATCAAGTCGGTGAGGTAAAGGCGACTGATCCACGTACTATTGTAGTTTCCCCTTGGGATGCATCTTTACTTAAGCAGATCGAGAAGGCTATTCTTGCTTCCGACCTTGGTTTACAGCCTCAGAATGACGGTAAGATCATCCGTATCGCCATTCCTCAGCTTACCGAGGAGCGCCGCCGCGAGATCACAAAGCAGGTCTCTAAGATGAGCGAGGAGGCAAAGGTTGCAGTCCGTAACGTTCGCCGTGACGCTAACGATAAGCTTAAGGATGCCGAAAAGGCTAAGGAGATCACCGAGGACGATAAGAAGTCCCTTGAGAAGAAGATCCAGGAGCTGACCGATAAATATATAAAGAATATCGACTCGGTAACCGATGCAAAGAACAAAGAAATTATGGCTATCTAACGTTTTTGGGCAGACTACGGTCTGCCCAAAGTCATATGAGGTAATCAATGTTTTTTAAGAAGAAGACGGCTGATACTGATCAGCACGTTGATACTGAAGGCCTTAATCATATCGCCTTTATTATGGACGGTAACGGCAGATGGGCGAAAAAGCGAGGCATGCCACGTGAGTACGGTCACAAGATCGGTGCTAAGGTTTTTCGCAATCTTGTTGAATATTGCGGGGATATAGGCATCGGCTGTGTTACCGTATATGCTTTCTCCACTGAGAACTGGAAGCGGCCCGAGAATGAGGTCAAGTCTATTATGAATCTTTTCAGGGAATACCTTGACGACGCTATACGTACTATGATGGAGAAGGATATCCGTATAGTGTTTTTAGGAGATAAGAGCATTTTTCCCGATGATATCAAGGAGACTATGCTCGGAATCGAGCACGACTCGAGGAAAAATGGCAGAAGGCTTAATATTGCTATGAATTACGGTGGCAGAGACGAGATCGTTCATGCTGTGAATGAGTTGATTGCTGAAGGCAATGACAAGGTCACTGAGGATATGATCTCAGGTAAGCTGTACACTCTTGATGCACCCGAACCGGATCTCATAGTCAGAACGGGTGGTGAGCTTCGCACGTCAAACTTTCTGATGTGGCAGGGAGCTTATTCCGAGCTGTATTTTACCGACATTCTGTGGCCTGATCTCAAGGAATCCGACGTGGATGACGCCGTAAGAGAATTTAACCGTCGTAACAGACGTTTTGGAGGAGTATAATGTTAACGCGTATAATAACCGCTGTGGTTGCTTTGATAGTATTTGCACCTATTCTGTATTTTTCAAACACCTGGCCTTTTATAGTCTTTGCTTGTCTTATGGGTCTGATCTCTTCCTACGAGATCATAAAGTGCTGCGGCCTTCACAAGAGGCTGTCGATAGCGCTTCCTACCGTACTTGTTTTTACCGTTATTCCTTTCTGCACAAGGGACGTTTTTGAAACGGGACTGCCGCTTATAAGATATGCAGTTGCACTTCTTCTTGTATATATGTTTTATATCTTTGCCGCATCTGTCTTTTCTCACGGAAAGGCGCCTATTGTCGATTGCTGCACTGCATTTACCATGTGTATTTATGCCTGCGCGGGTTTTTGTTCTATGGTAATGCTCCGCGACCTTAACGGTAACGGTGCTTATATGTTTCCGCTTATCTTCATGGGCGCTTGGGTAACCGATACCGGTGCATATTTTTCCGGTGTCTTTCTCGGCAAGCATAAGCTTATTCCCGATGTCAGCCCGAAGAAGACCGTTGAGGGTGCGATAGGAGGTGTACTTATCACCACCGCGGTATTTGTTCTTTACGGTGTTGGTATATCGCATTTCTTTGACGCAACTGCGAACTATATCGGTCTTGCTGTAATGGGAATCGTTATTTCTGTTATCTCTATGATAGGTGATCTTATTGCGTCTCTCGTTAAGCGTCATTATGATATCAAGGATTACGGTAATCTTTTCCCCGGTCACGGCGGTATAATGGACCGTTTTGACAGTATTATTGCTACATCGCTCTTTATTTTCGTTCTGACCAACATTTCCGATTTCTTTATTCTTTTTAACTGAAATGATTAATCTCAAGGTAAATAAGAAAATACTGATACTGGGTTCTACAGGCTCTGTAGGTACCCAAGCGGCAGACGTTGCCCGAATGCACGGCCTCACCGTTGATGGCATTTGTGCTTCAAAGAATATCGCTTTGCTTGAGGAGCAGATACGTGAGTTTAAGCCAAGATATTGTACTGTTACAGACGAGGCCTCTGCTAAAGAATTAGCACTTCGAGTTGCCGATACCGATACACGCATACTGTCGGGGCTTTCCGGAGTGATCGAGATGATCGATCTTTCGGACGCTACTGTTGCCGTTAACTCCATTATGGGTCGAGCGGGTCTTGAGCCCACTCTTGCCGTTATCAGAAAGGGTATGGATCTTGCCCTCGCAAATAAGGAAACTCTTGTTACTGCAGGTGAGATCGTTATGTCCGAGGCAAGAAGGGCGGGTGTTAACGTTCTTCCTGTTGATAGCGAGCATTGTGCTATTTTTCAGTGCTTGCGTGCCGGTAACCGGGATGAGGTCAAGCGACTGATCCTTACCGCATCGGGTGGGCCTTTTTACGGAAAGAGTAGGGAAGAACTGACCGAAATTACCGTTGAGCAGGCCTTAGCTCATCCTACCTGGAAGATGGGTGCAAAAATCACCATCGACTCTGCTACAATGATGAACAAGGGCTTCGAGGTGATCGAAGCGTGTCATCTTTTCGGCGTTACACCTGACGAGGTAGACGTAGTGGTGCACCGTGAAAGCATAATTCATTCTATGGTCGAGTTTGTTGACCGTTCTGTGATCGCTCAGATGGCAGTTCCCGATATGCGTATGTGTGTGCATTATGCCATCACTTATCCGGAGCGTGGTTTCAGTGAAGGAGAGCGTCTTGACCTTACCAAATGCGGTAAGCTTACTTTTTTACCTACCGACGATAAGAATTTTCCTATGTTGAATCTTGCTCGCAGCTCATTTAAGAAGGGAGGACTTATTCCTTGTGTTCTTAACGGAGCAAACGAGGCGGCTGTTGCACTCTTCCTTGACGGAAAGATCAGGTTTACCGATATTTTCGATCTTGTAAGAGATGTTACCGATAATTATTCTAATATTCTTACGCCTACTCTCGCAGAGATAGCCGAGGCGGATGTAAGATCACGCATTTTACTAAAAGAGGCTGCAAATTTATGAGTGTCATCGTTACAATCCTTTTGACCGTATTTGTCTTCGGGTTTCTTATTCTTGTGCACGAGTTCGGTCACTATATCTCTGCTCGGATCTTCAAGGTAGCAATAAACGAATTTGCCATAGGTATGGGTCCCAAGCTTATATCCTGGACCTCGAAGAAGACGGGTATCGCTTATTCTGTTAGACTTTTTCCCATTGGCGGTTACGTTTCAATGGTCGGTGAAGACGGAGAGAGCGACATTGAAGGAGCGCTGTCCTCTAAGCCAAAGTGGCAACGCTTTATTGTACTGTTTGCAGGTTCATTTATGAACCTGTTGTTCGGTTTTATCTTTATGGTAAGTTATGTTTTAAGTGCCCCTGCCATAGGTTCTACAGTTGTTGCCGGCTTTGTACCCGAGGCGACATCTGTAGAAGCCGGACTGCAGGCAGAGGATGAGGTCATATCTGTGAACGGAAGACGAGTTCATATTTTGTACGAGCTCAACTACGCCATTGCTGATTGTGAGGATAAGCCTGCCACGCTCGAGGTAATGAGAAACGGTGAGAAGGTTACTCTTGATAACGTACGTTTTCCTTCAGATGATAGTGCGGGCGTAGTATTCGGCTCCAGAGATTTTCTTGTTTATACCCAGGAAAAGAACTTTGCAAACGTTTGTTATCATGCCTATTATCAGTCAGTGTCTACCGTTCGTCTCGTATGGGATTCCATAATTGACCTTATAACCGGAAGATATGGTGTTGAGGCTGTATCGGGACCTGTAGGCACTGCAGAGGTGATCGGTGAGGCTGCGAGTTACGGTATCAGTAGTTTTTTGATGATATTCTCGCTCTTGGCTATCAATCTGGGCGTTATGAATTTGCTGCCCCTTCCTGCCCTTGACGGAGGAAGAATACTGTTTTTATTGATAGAAGCGATACGCCGTAAGCCCGTTAAACCTGAGGTAGAGGGTATTATCAACTTTGTTGGAATTATTCTATTATTCGGACTTATGATCTTAATTACATTTAAGGATATTGTGGGGTTATTCTGATGGAATATAACGAATACAGAAGGCGATCAAGAAAAGTCAAAATAGGTGATATTTATATAGGAGGAGATGCTCCCGTTGCGGTTCAGTCAATGACCAATACGGACACCGCTGACTTTGACGCTACTTATAAGCAGATTAAAAAACTCGAGAGTGCGGGATGTGATATAGTTAGAATCACCGTTCCTTCTGTAGACTTCGTTAAGACTGTGTACAAGTTAAAGTGTTCCGATGTTAACATACCAATCGTCGCTGATATTCACTTTGATTATAAGATAGCTGTTGAGTGTGTTGCTGCAGGCATTGATAAGATACGTATCAACCCCGGCAACATCGGCTCTGATGAAAAGGTAAAGGCGGTCGTGGATGCTTGCAGATCGCGTAATATTCCCATAAGAATTGGGGTAAACGGAGGCTCTCTTGAACGCTCTGTTCTCGCAAAATACGGATCACCCACCGCAGATGCTATCGCAGAAAGTGCGCTTTACCATGCATCACTTCTTGAAAGGTTTGATTTTAACGATATTGTTCTTTCTCTAAAATCAAGTGAAGTCAGAACCATGATGGCTGCTAATCGCATACTCGCGTCCAAATGCGATTACCCTATACATTTGGGCGTAACGGAGGCCGGTACTAAACATATGGGGACTCTAAAAAATGCAGTAGGCATTGGCGGTATGCTTGCTGAGGGCATCGGTGACACCCTCAGGGTCTCTCTGACTGCAGATCCCGTCTGCGAGATAGCGGAAGGCATCAATATACTTAGGTCAGTTGGAATAGCAAAAGGCTCTTACGTCAATATCACTTCTTGTCCAACATGCGGAAGGACGAAAGTAGACCTCATCGGACTTGCGGAAGAGTTAGAAAGAAGAGCACTCACCGAGTGTCATCCTTCAAGACCCGTTCACGCGGCCGTGATGGGATGTGTGGTCAACGGACCGGGTGAGGCTCGTGAGGCAGACGTTGGTATAGCCGGCGGTATCGGAGAAGGCTTGCTCTTTAAGGGTGGAGAAATAATCGAAAAGATTCCGGAAGATAAGATAATTGATCGTTTGATCGAGGAGATAAATAAGTTCTAATGGCAAAGACACTGGCAGACGTTTTTCATAAATACAAGGCAACTCCTGCTGAACTTGCAATACTCAGTATAGGTGTTGCTGAGAGTGTTCGTGCGGACAGAGAGCGTAAGCTTATCGAGGTTCGTGCGTCTTTTCCGCATATCGTAAATAAGCTTGAGCTTTATGAGCTTGAGGAAAAGGTACGTGCCGCGTATGAGGTGAATAGCGTTCGTATTTTGCCTGTGTATGACAGCCATTTGTTTAACTCCGATTATATTTCCCAGGTAATACTGGAAGCAGAGCGTATCGGTGTTGTTTCACGCGGCTTTTTCGAGGGTCATAAGTATTCCTACGAGGCAGGAAAGCTCATAATAGACATTCCCTCCACTGATGGCGGCGTGGACGTAATGTATAAGGCAAAGACCAATGAGGTTATCGAGAACATAATCAAAAGTGAGTTTTCTCTAAACGTCGATGTCACTATTAACAGAGAAGAGGGCTTCGAGAGCGTTTATGAGCAGATGCTCAGGAACCACGAGCAAACTTTGGCGCAGATTCGTCAACAGTCGATCGATCACGCGAAAGAGATCGCCGCGCAGAAGGAGGCTGAAAAGGAAGATGAGCCAGCTCCGAGAAAAGAGGTCACCTCGCTTTCCGAGGGCGGCTCTTTTGAGGCTGAGACAGATTACATATATAATATCGGAAACTGCCGTTTTGATATTTCAGAGGCTCAGTACGTTTACGGTAAGGAGTTTAACATAAACCCCACCCCTTTAAGAGATCTCACCGAACCTCAATCAGGCGTTGTTGTTATAGGGCAAGTCATAGCTGTAGAGGATAAGCTCACAAGAAACGGTGATAAGACCATCTTAAGCATATCTCTGTCTGATCATGATGCTTCTATTATGGTTAAGATGATCACCGATAACGAGAGCGCTTCTGCCATTAAAAAGGCGGCGACTGCAAATAAGGTGAAACGCAAAAAAGGTACTACCGCTGTTGAGTTTTTCTATTCTGCACTCGCTGTTAAGGGGAATCTTAAACGAGATAATTTTGATAATGAACTTACGCTTTCCCCTCACTCTATTGCTTCTGTGAAACTTCTGAGGAGAGAAGATAACGCGCCTAAAAAGCGTGTTGAACTTCACCTTCATACCAACCTTTCACGTATGGATGCCACCATATGGCCCGGTGATATCATAGAAACGGCAAAGCGCTGGGGTATGCCTGCTGTAGCAATTACTGACCACGGAAACGTTCAGGCGTATCCTGAAGCTATGGAAGCACAAAAGGCAAACGATATGAAGGTCATATACGGCATGGAGGCCTATTTCGTTGATGACACCGCCCGTGCGGTATACGGTAACTGTGACGCTACCTTTGACGATGAATACGTAGTTTTTGATACAGAGACAACCGGTCTTTCTGTTCAAACCTGTTCACTTACCGAAATAGGTGCGGTTCTTGTTAAAGACGGCCGGGTCGTAGACGAGTTTTGTACTTACGTTTACCCGGGTGCGCCTATTCCTGAAAGAATAGTTGAGCTTACCGGAATTACTGACGATATGGTGAAGGGCGCACCTACTCCGGAGGAGGCGGTTAAATCATTCCTTGAGTTTTGCGGCGGCAGGATGCTGATAGCCCATAACGCTGGCTTTGATATCAGCTTCATTCGTACCGTTTGCGATAAGTGCAAGATGACCTTCGATAATCCGTATCTTGACACTGTCGCCCTCTCCAGATACATAAATCCCGAACTCAAGAAGCACAAGCTGGATATCCTTGCCGATTACTACAATTTAGGAGAATTTAATCACCACCGTGCAAGTGACGATGCACGTATGCTTGCGGAGATATTTTTCTGTATGGTGGATAAGATGAAGAGGGAGGGAATCGGTGACTTTGAGACTATGTCAAACGCAATGAGCGAGGGCGCCGATCCGTTAAAGCTTAAGCCCAACCATATGATCATTCTTGCGAAAAATATGGTGGGACTTAAGAATCTTTATAAGCTTGTCTCTAAGAGCTACCTTGATTATCTACGTATAAATCCACGCATACCCAAGACGGTTCTAAACGAACACCGAGAAGGTCTAATTATCGGTAGTGCTTGTGTTGCGGGAGAATTATATAAGGCGATACTTGAAAATAAGCCTTACAGTGAACTTTTAGAGATAGCTGACTATTACGACTATCTTGAGATAATGCCTGACTGTAACAATATGTTCTTAGTCAGAAGGGGTGAGGTGGCGGACGTTGAGGCTCTTCACGAGATCAACAGAACCATCATTAAGCTGGGTAAAGAGCTTGGCAAGCCTGTATGTGCAACCTGTGACGCCCACGTAATGGAAAAGAGTGACGATATTTACCGTCAGATACTTTTATCCGTCAAAAAGATGGGTGAGGAAGACAGCGGTCTGTACTTTAGGACCACCGAAGAGATGCTGAAGGAATTTGAGTATCTTGGTGAAGATCTTGCCTACGAGGTTGTCGTAGAGAATACTAATCTCATAAACGATCAGATAGAGAAGATCCAGCCTATTCCCGACGGTACCTTTACTCCCAAGATGGAAGGCGCGGAAGAGGATCTTCAGCGTATGTGCTGGGAAAGGGCTCACGAGCTTTACGGAGAGGATCTGCCCGAAGAAGTTGAATCACGCTTGTCAAGAGAGCTCGACTCCATTATTAAGAACGGTTTTGCCGTGCTATATATGATCGCGCAAAAGCTGGTAGCGTACAGTGAGAGCGAGGGCTATCTTGTTGGTTCTCGAGGTTCGGTTGGCTCGTCCTTTGTTGCTTCGATGGGCGGCATATCTGAGGTCAACCCGTTGCAGCCACATTACCGTTGTCCGAAGTGTAAGCACTCTGAATTTATCACTGACGGTTCCGTGGGCTCTGGCTTTGACCTGCCTCCGAAGAACTGTCCCAACTGTGATATTGATATGATCCGTGACGGACATGATATCCCCTTCGAGACCTTCCTTGGCTTCTACGGTGATAAATCACCGGATATCGACCTGAACTTCTCGGGAGATGTACAGGGCAAGGTCCATAAGTACACCGAGGACCTTTTCGGAAAGGAAAACGTTTTCCGCGCAGGCACCCTCGGTACCGTTGCTCAGAAGACGGCGTACGGCTTCGTTATGAAGTTCCTTGAGGAAAAGGGAGTTACCGTTAATAAGGCGGAGATCAACCGTCTTGTTAATAACTGTATGTGTGTTAAGCGCACAACAGGTCAGCATCCGGGCGGTATCGTCGTTATACCAAGAGAATATGAGGTTTATGATTTTACGCCTGTAGAGCACCCTGCGGATGATGCCAATTCGGACGTAATTACTACCCACTTCGCCTTCTCTTTCCTTCATGATACTATTCTTAAGTTGGATGAGCTTGGACACGATATGCCTACCAAGTATAAGATGCTTGAGAGGTATACGAATACTTCTGTTCTTGACGTACCTATGAGTGACCCAAAGGTTATGGATCTGTTCCTTTCCACTAAAAGCTTGGGCATTACGCCTGAGGACCTTGGCGGTTGTCAGGTGGGTACCTACGGGCTTCCCGAATTCGGAACCCGATTCGTTCAGCAGATGATAGTTGAAACAAAACCCAAGAACTTTTCTGACCTTTTGCAGATATCCGGTCTATCTCACGGAACGGACGTTTGGCTCGGAAACGCTCAGGAGCTAATTAAGGATAAGATCTGCACCATTTCCGAGGTCATCGGTACGCGAGACAGTATTATGACCTACCTTATCTACGGGGGCGTCGAAAAGAGCATGGCCTTTAAGATAATGGAGGATGTACGTAAGGGTAAAGGCTTAAAACCTGAGTACGAGGAGGCTATGCGGGAGCAGAATATCCCTGAGTGGTATCTTGATTCTTGTAAAAAGATCAAGTATATGTTCCCGAAGGCTCACGCCGCGGCGTACGTTATCTCTGCTATCCGAATCGGTTGGTATAAGGTCTATAGGCCTATGGAGTTCTACGCAGCCTTCTTTACCGTTGCCCCGGGCGGCTTTGACGGCGAGATAGTGATGCGTGGCAGGGGCTTCGTCCTCAATACCATTAAAGAGATCGAGAAGAAGGGAAATGAAGCAACGCAGAAGGAGAAGGAAATGGTATCAAGCCTTCAGCTTGCAAACGAGTGTCTTGCAAGGGGCATCAAATTTCTTCCGATTGATCTCTATAAGTCTGATTCTCACGCATTTCTTCCTGAAAACGGTGCCATCAGAATGCCTTTCTCATCCTTGTCGGGACTGGGCGAGGCGGCGGCAGATAAGATAATCGAGGCAAGAGCCGACGGTCAGTTCTTATCTAAAGAAGACTTGATTGCCAGAACCGGAATCAGTAAATCCGTGATAGAGATCCTTTCAGGTGCAGGAGTTCTTGATTCTCTTTCCGAGACCAATCAGATAACGTTTTCATTTGACTGAAAAATAACACCGTAGACGATGCTACGGTGTTATTCTTTGCTCTTTATCTTTCTCCAAGCATATACATCAGTCCCTCTCCTGTAATGCCGCGCTCGATGTAATACCTTGAAATGTAGTAATTCAGCTCGTCGTCGGCAGGGGCGTAATAGCCTGAGTTGTATGCGAAGTCGAAATGTTGCTTTGTTATTGCTGTGACTCTATTGTTATAATCGCCGTAAGGGTACGCGATAGTTCTGCACTCTTCACCGGTAAATTCTTTGATCAAAGCCTTACAGTCTGTGTATTCCTTTGCGATCTCCTCGTCATCAAGTCCCGTTAAATAAGAGTGAGACATGGTGTGGCAACCAAACTGTACAAGGCCGCTGTCTGCCATTTCCTTTATCTGCTCCTTAGTTAGGTACTCGTGATGATTGTTTACCAAGTCACCGATAATGAAAACTGTCGCTTTTGCATTGTATTTCTTTAGAATGGGTAGAAGCTCAGTGTAGTTGTCAACGTAACCGTCATCGAATGTAAGCACGACGCTTTTTTCCTTTGTCTTACCGTATTCATCGGCAAAAAGGAAGATGTAACCAGCATCGATCAAGGCTTGGATCTGCGCTTCAAGATCTGTGGGTCTGACGAAAAGCCCCGTGCTGTAGTTATAGGGCTTTTCAAGAACCAGATGATACATCAAAGCCTTCGGGGTGTATCCGTCATCCGAGTAAACGATCTCCGGTTTATCAGGCTCGGGAGAAACCACCTCGGTTGCGGGCTCTGAAGGAACTGCAGGCGCGGTATCACTCTCGGTGGGTTCTTCCGTTGGCGGTGTAGTCGGCTCTGCCGAGGGGGCTTCGGTTGAAACAGAATCGCCGGTAGCAGACTGTGCCGTACCTTCACTTTGGTCCTTTGAGTTTTGATTTGTTGAACAACTGCACAAGACCAGTATTAACGTGAGTATAAGAGAAATTAATCTTTTCATGTTATTATTATGCTCCGGATTATTTTAGTTTAGTATATAATGTAATATTTAAATTGTCAAGTGTGATTATTTGGCGGTGGCAGATATAAAGGTGTTTAGTTACAAATAGTAAAGGCGAATGCACTTGCATTCGCCTTTACCTGGTCTGAGTGACAAGACTTGAACTTGCGGCCTCTACCACCCCAAGGTAGCGCGCTACCAGCTGCGCCACACCCAGATACGATAGGGATTATACCATATCAAGATGGAAATGTCAAGCATAAATTTTGCTTTTTTTCGTTATTTTTTATTTCTTTTTATTTTACTTGCAATTATGATGTTTTTCTGTTATTATAAGCATGAGGTGATCAATATGATAGAATTAAAAATTAGAGATTTCGGCGTTATTAAACTTGAGCTGGACGCCAATGCGGCACCCATTACTGTTGCCAATTTTAAGAAGCTTGTTTCCGAAGGTTTTTACGACGGACTTACCTTTCACCGTGTTATCAACGGTTTTATGATCCAGGGCGGTGACCCTCTCGGTAACGGTATGGGCGGCTCTGACGTTGAGATCAAGGGCGAGTTTGCGATGAACGGTGTAAATAATCCCATTAAGCATGAGAAGGGTGTTATCTCCATGGCACGCTCACAGAATCCTGATTCTGCTTCCTCTCAGTTCTTTATCTGCCAGGCAGACTGCTCCTTCCTTGATGGTCAGTACGCCGCTTTCGGTAAGGTTATAGATGGAATAGACGTGGTAGACGACGTCGCACGGGTCAAGACAAACTTAATGGATAAGCCGCTTAATGACGTTGTGATCGAGTATATCAAAGAAATTTAAGAAAACACCCCGTTGTGGGTGTTTTCTCTTTGCTTTTTAAAGGTTTGCGATTGTATTTTTGTTGCTTTTTTAAATAATATGTGATATAATAATTCAATAAAATAGGATAGTAGTGCAATAATGAGAAAGAATGATCTACTTAATCTAACTCTATCGGAATTTGAAGAGCTTTTTGTTGATCTTGGTATACCTAAGTTTCGTGCAAAGCAGGTATACGGTTGGCTGATAAAGGGCTATGCTTATCACGAGATGAACAATATCCCTTTAACTCTTCGATCACGTCTTGAGGAAGAGTTCCCGCTATCATTACCGAGAGTACATAAGAAGCTGGTGTCCTCTATTGACGGGACGGTGAAATATCTGTTTGAGCTTATTGACGGACAGAAGATAGAGAGTGTTCTTATGAAGTACGAACACGGATATTCTATCTGTATATCTTGTCAGGCGGGTTGCAGGATGGGGTGTGGTTTTTGTGCATCGACTCTAAAGGGACTGACGAGAGATCTTGAGCCCTCCGAGATACTCGGCCAAGTGATCGCGGTATCCCGTGACGCCGGCATTCGAATCTCCAATATCGTTATGATGGGTATCGGTGAGCCTCTTGACAACTACGATAACGTATTGAGGTTTTTAAGGCTTGTAAATGACGAAAACGGGCTCAATATAGGCTATAGACATATTTCTCTTTCCACCTGCGGCGTTGTTGACGGCATCAAAGCACTTGAAAGGGAAAACCTACCTATAACTCTTTCGATCTCTTTACATTTCACGAGGGATGATGAAAGAAGCGAAATGATGCCTATAAACAAAAAATGGAATATAGACAAGCTGCTTTCTGCATGCAGCAATTATTTTAAAGCAACAGGAAGGCGTATATCCTTTGAATTTACACTAATAAAGGGGAAAAATGATAACGTTACCGTAGCGAGGGAGCTCGCTCATCTGCTCAAGAAGTATATGGGTACTTCGACTCCGGTACACGTTAATCTTATCCCTGTTAATGAGGTTGCG
The DNA here is from genome assembly GCA_045546375.1 of Eubacteriales bacterium. Lineage (GTDB taxonomy): Bacteria > Bacillota > Clostridia > Oscillospirales > CAG-272 > CAKSEI01. The sequence goes on from JAZQCR010000119.1 coordinate 37,452, forward strand.
GAAAGAGGGCTTAAGCCTTCCGAGCGCAACAGTGTAAACAGTTTTTGCAAAACTTTAAACGATCTCGGTATTAATGCTACCGTAAGACGTAAATTAGGCTCGGACGTAAACGCATCGTGCGGGCAGTTAAGATATAACGAAGGGTGAAACAATGTATTTCAGCGGAAAAACCGATGTGGGAATGAAGAGAAGCGTTAACCAGGACAGCTTCGCGTTTGAACAGATATGTTCCAACGCATACATAGTCGTGGTTTGCGACGGTATGGGCGGTGCGAACGGCGGCAATATAGCAAGTTCGCTTGCTTGTCAGACTTTCGTGGAAAGTGTTAAGGCCGAGCTTGAACGTCACACAAGCGGCGGGGTGTGTGTTAACTCGCCTGACGGTTTTGAGGTTGCCCTTATAAACAGTGCCAAGGTAGCGAATAAGGTTGTTTATTCCGAAGCTGTAAAAAACGATGAGCTAAAGGGAATGGGCACCACTCTCGTTTGCGCCCTTATCGTTGACGATATAGCTTATATTATGAACATAGGTGACAGCAGAGCCTATCTTTTGTTTTCTGACGTAATCGATCAGATCACTCACGATCACTCATACGTACAGTATTTAGTTGATCTTGGCGAGCTTACAGAGGAAGAAGCTCTGAATAATTCAAATAAAAATATAATAATGAAGGCTATCGGGATAGACAGCTCCGTTGATCCTGATCTTTTCCGAGTTGAATTTGGCGGGGACGCATTCTTACTTTTATGTTCTGACGGCCTCACTAATTTTATTACGGAGGAATCACTAAAAAGAACAGTTCTTTCATTTGATTATGAGGCCAGGATCAGCAAGCAGGCTGACCTTGACCGTGTATGCAGTGAGCTTGTCGACATTGCCAACCGCAATGGCGGCGGTGACAATATAACTGTTGCACTCTACCTTCATGAGACTTCAGGAAAGAGCAGGGAGGTGTAACCGATGTTTGAGAATTATATTGGTCAAGTTTTTGACAACAGATACAGGATCGATAAGGTGATCGGCGTCGGCGGAATGGCCGTTGTCTTTGAGGCATACGATCATATTATGAAGCGCTCTGTGGCTGTGAAGATGCTCAAGGAGGAGATCGCGCACGATGCACAGTCGGTCAAGCGATTTATCAATGAATCCAAGGCCGTAGCTATGCTCTCTCATCCCAATATCGTTAAGATATACGACGTTTCCGTTAAGGAAAACAGGAAGTATATCGTTATGGAGCGAGTTGAGGGAATTACACTTAAGAACTATTTAAACAAAAAAGGCACCCTCGGGCTTCGTGAAATGCTTCAGTATACCGAGCAGATTCTACTTGCTCTTGAACACGCTCATTCCAAGGGTGTTATCCACCGTGATATCAAGCCTCAGAATATTCTGCTTTTAAAGAACGGTGTTATAAAGGTTACAGATTTCGGTATTGCTAAATTGCCTAACGCCGAAACAGTTACCATGACCGATAAGGCTATTGGTACCGTTTACTATATAAGCCCCGAGCAGGCGAGCGGTAAAAAGGTTGACAGACGCACCGACCTTTATTCCTTAGGCGTTCTTATGTATGAAATGACTACAGGAAGATTACCTTTTACTTCAGACTCACCCGTATCGGTTGCGCTTATGCACGTTAAGGATCAGCCTAAGCGTCCGTGCGAGATCGTTCCGTCGATACCCAAGGGCTTAGAGCAGATCATCCTCGCCGCTATGGAGAAGCGTCCGGATAAGCGTGTACAGAGCGCTTCCCAGATGTTAAGGTTGCTTGAGCGTGTCAAGAAGAACCCCGATATGGTGTTTAAGACGAAGAAGGAACCCGGTGAGATAACCAAGCTTGATATGTCTCTAAAAAAGAGTCATACTGCTACACAACAGCAGGTAAGCAGATCTATGTTTCCGATAGTTGCGGGCGTCACTTGCGCTTTTGCCATTGTCGCCGCAATTACCATGGTTTATCTGGTTTTGCAGATCGTTAATAAGCCTTCCGAGCAGGAGTCGATCACAATTGACAATTTTGTCGGAAGAGAGTATAACGACGCTCTTTACAAAGAACTAGTTGACGGTTATTATGACGTGAACGTAGAGTTCAAGTTCTCAGAAGTGCCCGAAAATACGGTTATAGCCCAGTCAATTCCTTCCGGCAACAGTAAAAAGGTTACCGTAAATAACCCTGATAGCTACATTGACATCACAATTACGGTAAGCAAAGGCATCCAGAGCTACAGGCTTCCTGATTATTCGGGACAGCGTAAGGAGGACGTAATCTCCGATCTTCGTTCTAAGAATCTTATTGTTTACGAGGACGATATTGCCAGTGTGTTTGATGAGAAATACGAGGCGGGTGAGGTGATTTCTACGGAGCCTGCGGCCGGCTCTGAGGTAAAAGTAGGCGATGTGGTCAAACTCACGGTAAGTAAGGGTAAGGAAATGGAGACCTTTACAGTACCTGACTTTTCGGGTATGACCAGAAAAGAAGTTGAGAATGCTCTCAAGGACGTAAACTTTAAGAAGGTAGAGTATATCGAGAAATACTCCGATACCGTTGAAAAAGGGGAAGTTATGGAGCAAAGTCAGCCGCCGAAAACTGAGCTTAGACCTGAAATGAGTAAGATCGTTATTACTATCAGTCTCGGTCCCGACCCTTTAAACATTAACGGCGGAACCGACTCAGGTGATCAATAATTATACGGTATGAACAATCAAAAGAATATTAGAAACTTTTCAATAATAGCGCATATAGACCACGGTAAATCCACTCTCGCAGACCGACTCCTTGAGTTTACACAAACGGTAAGCAAACGAGAGATGGAGGAACAGCTCCTTGATAATATGGATCTTGAGCGTGAGCGCGGCATCACTATTAAAGCCCGTGCCGTCAGACTTAATTATAACGCTCCTGATGGAGAGAGGTACGTTTTTAATCTGATCGACACCCCCGGTCACGTAGACTTTAACTACGAGGTATCCCGTTCTCTTGAGGCCTGCGAAGGAGCTCTCTTGGTGGTCGATGCTACCCAAGGTATTGAAGCACAGACTCTCGCCAATGCATATCTTGCCGTTGACTGCGGACTTGAGATACTTCCGGTCATCAATAAGATCGATCTGCCCTCTGCCGACATTCAAAGAGTGCGCGACGAGATAGAGGACGTTATCGGAATTCCTGCACAGGACTGCGCCGCGGTTTCTGCCAAAGCCGGAACGAATATCGAGCAGATCTTTGATAAGGTCGTCGCAGAGGTGCCCGCTCCCGAAGGGGACCCTAATGCGCCGCTGAAGGCCCTTATTTTTGACTCTTACTACGATTCCTATCTTGGTGTCGTTGTTTATCTTCGTGTTTTTGAAGGAACTCTTAAGCCCGGCGACAACATCCTGATGATGAACTCCGGAGCAAGGTTTGAGGTTGTTGACGTTGGTTATATGAGTCCTTTCGGTCTTGAAAGGTCTGAAGGTCTCAGCGCGGGCGAAGTCGGATACTTCACTGCAAGCATTAAAAACGTTGCAGATACGCAGGTTGGTGACACTGTTACCCATTTCGATGTCCCTACGTCAGAAGCTCTACCGGGATTTAAAAAGGCACTGCCTATGGTCTATTCGGGTATCTATCCTGCGGACGGTGCGCGTTATGGCGATCTTCGTGACGCTCTTGAAAAGCTGCAGTTGAACGACGCGTCCCTCTCCTTTGAGCCTGAAACATCTGTTGCCCTCGGGTTTGGCTTCCGTTGCGGATTCCTTGGTCTTCTGCATATGGAGATAATAGAAGAGCGCCTTGAGCGAGAGTTTAACCTTGACCTCATCACTACGGCTCCCAGCGTTATTTACAAGATAGATAAGACCGACGGCAGCACTATCTATATCGATAACCCTTCAAACTATCCTACTCCCGACGAGATCCGGTCGGCTTATGAGCCTATCGTTAAGGCATCTATCATTTCTCCCACCGACTACGTAGGAGGCATCATGGAGTTATGTCAGGATAGACGCGGTACGTTTATCGATATGAAGTATCTTGATACCGAGCGAGCAGAGCTCTTATACTATCTGCCTCTTAACGAGATAGTTTACGATTTCTTTGATGCTCTTAAGAGTAAGAGCCGCGGATATGCGTCCTTTGACTATGAGATGTCCGAGTACGGTAAGAGCGATCTTGTGAAGCTGGATATTATGTTGAACGGTGAGGTCGTTGACGCGCTTTCATTTATCGTTCATAAGGATAAAGCCTACGCAAGAGGCAGAAGGATCGCGGAGAAGCTTAAGGAGAATATCCCGCGTCAGCTTTTCGAGATACCGATCCAGGCGGCTATAGGAGGTAAGGTCATCGCACGAGAGACGGTTAAGGCCCTTCGCAAGGACGTGCTTGCCAAGTGCTACGGCGGCGATATCACGCGTAAGAAAAAGCTGCTCGAAAAGCAAAAGGAAGGTAAAAAGCGTATGCGCCAGCTCGGCACCGTAGAGGTTCCGCAGAAGTCGGAGGGCCAAGCGGTCTT
>JAZQCR010000120.1:0-5491 GCA_045546375.1 Eubacteriales bacterium
ACCAACCGTCCCGACATCCTCGACCCTGCACTTCTGCGGCCCGGTCGCTTCGATAGACAGGTAACCATCGGTTATCCCGACCTTAAGGGAAGAGAAGATATACTGAAGGTACACGCAAAGGGCAAGCCTCTTGCTACCGACGTTGACCTTAATCAGATAGCAAAGACTACCGTTGGCTTTACGGGTGCGGACCTTGCCAATCTCTTAAACGAGGCGGCGCTCCTTGCGGCACGCAAGGGCAGAAGCCTTATCGGTATGGACGATATTGAGGCGGCTACCCTCAAGATCATCGTTGGTACCACCAAGAAATCTATGGTCATCAAGCCCGAGGAAAAGAAGAAGACCGCATATCACGAGGCGGGTCACGCTATTATGGCGTATGCTCTTAAGAGCCTCGACCCCGTGCGTATGATCTCTATCGTTCCCAGCGGCAGAGCCCTTGGCTTTACTCTGAATCCTCCTACAGAGGATAAGTACAGCGTATATAAGAGCGGCTTAAAGGACGAGATCGCAATGCTCCTTGGCGGCCGTGTGGCAGAGAAGCTCATCTACGGTGATATCTCGGGCGGTGCGTCAAACGATATCCAGCGTGCTACCGCTATTGCCAAGAAGATGGTCACCAAGCTCGGTATGAGCGACGATCTGGGCCCCATCGCCTACGGCGGAGAGCACTCTAACGACGAGGTGTTCCTTGGCCGTGACTTCAATAACAACCGCGACTATTCCGAGGAGACCGCACGCCGTATCGACGAGGAGATCCGCAAGCTCATAAGCGATGCTTACGCAGTCTGCGAAAAGGTGCTCACCGAGAATATGGATAAGATGCACTTTATCGCCGATTACCTGGTAGAGCACGAGGTAATGGACGAGGATCAGTTCAAGGTTGCTATGGAGAAGGCGGACGTTACCGAAGCCGACCTTGATGCCATCATCGAGGAGAAGAAGGCAAAGACCGCGGAGGAGAACGCTCGCCGCGCCGAAGAGGACGCCAAGAGAAAGGCGGAGGAAGAGGCAAAGGCAGCAGAGGAAGCTGCAAAGGCACCTTCGCAGAATATAGTTGATCCCAACTCACCCGAGGATAAATTCTAAAAACAAAGGACAGAATGAAAATTCTGTCCTTTTTTCTATTTGCTATTGACAAAGGATATTGCATATGCTATAATACATTTAACAATTAAGTTAAATGTTAAATGAAGGAGGAGCCAATGTCAATTAATAAGACCCTGAAGGCGCTGGCAGACCCCATCCGCCGCGAGATACTGAATATGCTCAAGGGCGGACGGATGTCGGCAGGGGACATCACCGAGCGCTTTGACGTGACGGGTGCGGCCATATCGCGGCATCTGTCGGTATTAAAGGAGGCGGACCTCATCCGCGATACCCGCCAGGGTAAATTCATCTACTACGAGCTGAACGCTTCGGTCTTAGAGGAGATAATGCTCTGGATCGCGGCCTTGAAAGGAGAGGATAATAATGCTTAAAAAGTACAGAATTCGTGCTATACTATCATCCCTTGCGATATTCTTACCCTGTATCTTCGGGATAATAATGTGGGAAGAGCTTCCGTTGACACTCGCGACCCATTGGGGTGCGGACGGCGTAGCCGACGGCACGGGGAGCAAGGCTTTTGCCGTATTCGGCATCCCCGCTATACTTTTCGTGTTTCACTGGGTATGCGTGCTCGTCACCCTTTGGGATTGGAAGAGAAGAGGGGGGCAAAGCGGAAAGATATTTAATCTGGTGCTGTGGATCACCCCTTATATCTCGGCGCTGGTTTCGGTCATCATGTATACGGTGGCTCTTGGCTATGAGATCAGCTTCACCGCAATCACCCTGCTCCCCTTGGGACTTCTCTTCGTTGTGATGGGCAATTACATGCCGAAGGTAAAGAGAAATCATACTATGGGCATTAAGGTGAAATGGACGCTGGAAAGCGATGAAAACTGGTACGCTACCCACCGCCTGGCAGGCAAGGTGTGGACTGTGGGCGGACTTCTCTTGATGTTGCTTGCCTTTATCCCCGGTGAGACCGTAATGGTGGTATCATTTATCGCTATCATTCCCGTGACCCTCATTCCCGTGGTGTATTCCTACGTATTCTATCGCAGACAGTTAAGTGAAGGTAAGATAGAAAAGACAAAACCGAATAAAATAGGAATAACCGTTACCTTAATATCCGTTGCGGTGTTGTCGGCGTTCTTTGTTTGGTTAATGTTTACCGGTGATATAGGGGTGGATTTCGGTGAGGAGTCCTTCACCGTTGAAGCATCCTTTTACTCCGACCTGACCGTAAAATACGAGGATATAGACAGTATAGAGCTTATTGATTCAAATGTTAAGGGCTCGCGTGTAGGCGGCTTCGCCTCCCCCAGACTGTCCATGGGCAACTTCCGTAACGATGAGTACGGCACCTACACCCGCTATTCCTACAATTCGTGCGACAGCGCTGTTGTCATCCGTGACGGCGATAATGTGCTCGTTATAAACGGCAAGGATGAAGCGGCTACAAAGGAGTTATATAACGGGTTAGAAAAAAGAATACAAAAATAAAAGCTCCCTTTCGGAAGCTTTTGGAAGGTGAAGGAAACCGCCTTGCCTTCCCCCACTTGTGGGGGAAGGTGTCAGCCTTTAGCTGACGGATGAGGGCAGTAAGGTTTCCTTCATTATTTTCGTTACGCCTTCTTCTGAGTCATCTTGATAACGAAGAGGGTAGCCACGGTCAGCACTGCACCGACGGGCAGGCAGATGATCCAGCTCTGAACAAAGCCTGCAAGCAGGTAGGTAACGAAGGAGATACCTGCTACGGTCAGTGAGTAGGGAAGCTGAGTGGATACGTGGTTAACGTGCTCGCACTGTGCACCTGCGCTGGACATGATAGTGGTATCGGAAATGGGAGAGCAGTGGTCGCCGCATACGGAGCCTGCAAGGCAGGCGGACATACCGATGATCATAAGCTCGCCGGAGGGGAATACGCTGAGTACGATGGGAATGAGGATTCCGAAGGTACCCCAGGAGGTTCCAGTAGCAAATGCGATACCGCAGGCAACTAAGAAGATGATAGCGGGTAAGAAGGAGTGTAGGGACTCGGCGTTAGCCAGTGCGTTCTGTACAAAAGTGTCAGAGCCGAGAAGTCCGGTCATATTCTTAAGCGCGGTAGCCATAGTCAGGATAAGAATAGCGGGAACCATGGCGATGAAGCCCTTGGGCACGCAGTCCATAGCCTCTTTGAAGGTCACGACGCCGCGGGCGATAAAGTAGATTATTGCTACTACCAGGACTGCGAGACCCGCCAAAGGCAGACCCACAGTGGCATCGGTGTTACCGAAGGCGCCTATGAAGTCGCCCTTAACGCCGCTTTCAGCGTCGAAGAAGCCGCCTACGTAAATGAGGGCTACTACGGATACTGCGATAAGCACGAGGATGGGAAGGACCAGATCCCAGACCTTACCCTTGGGGTTAGCGTCGAGGTCCTCGTCCTTGTTAATGACCTCACTGCCGAAGGTGAAGAGGTCGCCCTTCTCTGCGTTCTGCTCGTGCAGACGCATGGGACCGTAATCAAACTTCATCAGCACGATGGCGATGATGAAAACGAAGGTCAGGAGGGAATAGAAGTTATAGGGAATAGCACGGCAGAAAAGAGCCAGGCTGGAGATCTCCTCTCCGTTTACCATAACACCCTTGGTGTACTCGGAAACAGCTGCCGCCCAGGAAGAGATGGGAGCGATCATACAAATGGGGGCGGCGGTAGCGTCGATAAGGTACGCCAGCTTCGCACGGCTGATCTTTGCCTTATCCGTAACGGGGCGCATAACGCTGCCAACAGTCAGACAGTTGAAGTAGTCGTCGATGAAAATCAGACATCCCAGCAGCATGGTCGACAACTGTGCTCCCTCTCGGCTTTTGATGCGCTTCGATGCCCATGCCCCGAAGGCTGCCGAACCGCCAGTATGGTTCATCAGTTGCACCATTGTTCCCAGGATGACCAGGAACACCAGTATGCCCACATTCCATTTGTCCGACAGCACGCTCATGACACCTTCAGGAAACAACTGATTGAGTGCTCCCACTGGTTCGAAACTGGCATTCAGCAGTGCTCCCGTCAGCATTCCGAAGAACAACGAGCTATATACCTCTTTAGTTATCAGTGCCAGCGAGATGGCGATGAGGGGAGGTGTCAACGCCCAAAAGGTATTCTTCACTGGCATGTGGTTGATGCCTACAGCATATCCCAGCCACGTTAAAAACAGGACTACAGCAATCAGCGACAAATATGTCCTTCTTTTGGGTATTCCAGGTTGTACATTTTCTATTTTCATCTTCATTTTTTTAGTCATTTGGGGGGGGTAGTCGTTTAGTCGTTTGGGGATCCATTTTTTTTGCAAGGACTACAAGACTTAAGGACTTTTTTCATTTCTCATTCCTCATTCCCCCTTCCGTCCCTCCCCTCTCTGAAGGAGAGGGGTCGGGGGTGAGGCTTTCTATTCCTCATTTCAAATACACCGTCGCTCCCACGCTTAATGCTCGGTTCTGATAACAGTATGCCTGTTGCAGCCAATAGCCGGTAGCATAACCCGTCAAACCGCTCATGCACAGCATACACATCAGTATGTACCTGTTAATGTAATTCTTGTATTTCATCCTTTCCCTTATATCTTCTATATGGTGTATTACCATGCTGCAAAGATAAACAATAATCTAAAAGATACAAAACTTTTTTCCAAAAGAGTAATAACACACGTAAATTTTTAAAATGCATGCAATTATCTCCTCTCCCCCCCCGATTTTAAATAAAAAAACTAAAAACGTTTTGATATTTATTCAGTTATTCGTACCTTCGCAACCAATATGCGGAAATTGGTGATTTTTCTGATGATAATGACCTCGCTGGGCTTGATGGCACAGGAGGGTAACAAGAAACGACAGGAGGTGGACTACGACAGCCCTACCTTCGTGCCAATGGTGAAGGTGGGCAAGGTGCTAGAGAATGGCGACAGCATTCAATACATGGAAATGAATAACGTGTATGTATATCCGCCCATTGCCTTTTCGAGCAAGAAACAACAAATGGCTTATAACCGACTGGTGAAAAACGTGAAACTTGTGCTGCCCATCGCCAAAGAGGCTCGGAAAATAATGATGGAAACTGCTGAATATCTGGAGACACTGCCCGACAAGAATGCGAAAGAGGCGCATATGAAACTGGTGGAACGCAGCATCATGAAGGAGTATAAGCCGAGAATGAAGAAACTGACGTTCTCGCAAGGGAAACTGTTGATAAAACTGATATACCGCGAGAGTAACTCGTCGGGATATGAACTGATACAGGCCTTCCTCGGTCCTGTGAGGGCTGGCTTCTACCAAGCGTTTGCATGGGCCTTCGGCGCAAGCCTGAAGAAACGATACGACCCGGAAGGGGTGGACCGTCTGACGGAACGCGTCGTGCTGATGGTGGAGGCGGGACAGATATAAGAAGCCTCTCCCCCGACCCCTC
>JAZQCR010000121.1:0-16543 GCA_045546375.1 Eubacteriales bacterium
TTCATCACCGCCCAGGGCTTTGCAAAGGTAGGTATGATGACCGTGCTTATCGGCGCCGTCAGCAACATTATCCTTGACCCCATATTTATTTTCGGATTTGGTCTGGGAGTTAAGGGCGCGGCGCTTGCCACCATTGTTTCGCAGGCCATATCCTGTGTATGGGTACTCAGCTTCCTGCGAGGAAATAAGACATACTTAAAGCTTCAAAAAAAGAATATGCTTATTGACGGAAAACTTGTTTTTCCTTGCGTTGCGCTTGGGCTCTCCGCCTTCATTATGCAGAGCAGCGAAAGTATAATCTCCGTCTGCTTTAATTCTTCCCTCCTTAAATACGGTGGGGACATCGCCGTAGGCGCTATGACGATACTTACAAGCGTTATGCAGTTCGCCATGCTGCCTATGCAGGGCATCGCCCAGGGCGCACAGCCTATTTCCAGCTACAACTACGGAGCGAAAAATACCGACCGCGTAAAAAAGACCTTCAAACTGCTTCTCAGCTCCTGCCTCGTCTATTCATTTATTATCTGGGCTGCCATTATGCTGTTCCCACAGGTTTTTGCGGGCATATTTACACCCGACAAAGAGCTGATCGACTTTACTGCAAACGCACTGCGCATCTACTGCGGCGTCATGTGCCTCTTCGGCATTCAGATCGCCTGCCAGATGACCTTCGTTTCCACCGGCAATGCCCCCTGCTCTATCATCGTCGCTATCGTGCGCAAGTTCGTCCTGCTCCTGCCGTGTATTTATTTGATTCCCAATCTCGTGCAGGATAAGACCATGGGCGTTTATCTTGCAGAGCCGATAGCAGACGTCATTGCAGTAACCTTTACGGCAATACTCTTTGCCGTACAATTCAAAAAATCCCTTAATAAATTAGAAAAGGAGATATAAAAATGAAAATTGCAGTAACCTATGAAAACGGACAGATCTTTCAGCACTTCGGTCATACCGAGCAGTTCAAGCTCTACGAGGTAGCGGACGGAGCGATCGTAAACGCAGAGATAATCGACACCAACGGCAGCGGTCACGGCGCCTTGGCGGGACTTCTTTCTGAGCTGAATGCAGACGTCCTGATTTGCGGCGGCATCGGCGGAGGTGCGCAGATGGCACTTGCAAGGGCGGGAATCAAGCTCTTCGGCGGTGTTCACGGTGATGCGGACGAAGCCGTGAAGGCTTTTATCGGCGGAAGTCTGGATTTTGACCCCGAAGCGAAATGCGACCACCACGGTAGTCATCACGGTGAAGGTCATAACTGCGGGCAGGGCAGCTGCGGAGAGGGAGGCTGCGGAAGTAATTGTTAGAGAAGGCCTTCCCTCTTTACGAGCGCTGACTGAAGACACCCGAATGGGTGTCTTTTGTTTGCCCCCACTTGTTTTTTGTGAGATTATATGCTAAAATCAAGCAGGAGGAAAAGAAGATGAAGACCGCATATGAAAACAGCAAGGAATTAATACAAAAGGCAGTCCCTTCCCTTTCATACAAGGGCGGAGACTACAAGGCGTGGAAAGCCGAGGCAAGAGCGGAGCTCTCGCGGCTCCTGGGTCTTGATAAATTTGAAAAGGTAGATGCCGACCTGAAGATAGAATACAAAGAAAAGATAGATGGGGCTACCGAGATACGCTTTACCTATCAGAGCGAGGCGGGCTACCGCGTGCCCTGCCACCTGCTGCTGCCCGACGGAGTGGAAAAGCCCCCTGTGATGATATGTATGCAGGGACACTCCAAGGGAATGCACATTTCCCTTGGCAGGCCCAAGTACGAGGGAGACGAAATCATGGTAAAGGGCGGCGACCGAGACTTTTGCGTCAGAGCCATAAAGGAAGGCTACGCCGCTATTGCCATCGAGCAGAGAAACTTCGGTGAGTGCGGAGGCGACGAGCGCGGCCCTCGCTGTCTTGAATCCAGCATGACTGCTCTCCTTATGGGCAGGACTACAGTGGGTGAGCGCGTGTGGGACATCTCGAGACTCATAGACGTGCTGGAGGCTGATTTTGCCGACGTGATAGACACAGGTAAGATCTGCTGTATGGGTAACTCCGGCGGAGGAACCACCACTGTATATGCCGCAGCCCTTGATGACAGGATAGCCCTGGCAATGCCCTCCTGCGCTATGAGCACCTACAAGGACTCTATCGGCGCTATGTACCACTGCCCCTGCAACTACGTTCCCCGCATTGCAGAATGCTTTGAGATGGGCGACCTGATGGCTATGGCTTATCCCAAATACTACATTCAGGTTTCCGGCGCAGAAGACGAGATCTTTCCCTTCTTCGCGGCAAAACAGGTCTTCGAGAGCGGCAAGGCGGTCTACGATATGCAGGGAATGGGTGAGCGCTGTACACTCATTAAAGGGGACGGCGGACACCGTTTCTATGCTGACGACTCCTGGCCTATAGTACATAAATATCTTGGTTAATTAATAAAACAGACATCCTCTCGGATGTCTGTTTTTTTATTTGCAGATAATATTCTCGAAGGAAACGCCCTCGCAAAGGCTAAGGAGCACACGGTGTCTTCCCTTTTCGCCTTCGCCGATGGTGATATTCTTAAATCTCACGTTCTTTATCTCATGCCCCGGTCCGTCAAAGCCAAAGAGCTCAATAGCGTCGCACTCCTCCATCTCGCCGTCCATATTCTGCAGTCTGCCGCGGATCTCTATATCCTCAAAGGTACAGTCCTCAAAGTAAGGTGCCTCGGGTGCCGCCTCACCGTCATCGTTGTATCCCACCGAGTGCATCAGTACTCTGCATACGCTGGAATATCTGACGCTGACGTTCTTAACGTATCCGCCACGCTTCTTGGTGCCCTTTATCTCAACGCCGTATAAAGAATTGCTAAGGTCACAGTTCCATATCTTCACGTCATTCACACCGCCCGACATTTCACTGCCAATAGTGATGCCGTGGCCGTAATGACTGACACAGTCGAAGACACGGATATGCTCGCAAGGTCTGTTAATAATACTACCCTCGGGATTCTTACCCGACTTTATGGCAACCGCGTCGTCTCCCGTGAAAAATTCACTGCCGAAAAGAGTGCAGTTGGTAGAGGAGTCGGGGTCCCATCCGTCTCCGTTCCATATATCCTGTGAACGGAAGGTACAGCCGTAGGTGACCACGTTATCCGAGTATATCATATGCAGGTTCCATGCAGGGCCGTTCATCACGGTGATGCCCGTAATGGTGACGTCCTTGGCACAGCTCACGTTAATGAGCCTGCCTCTCCTTCTGCCGGGAACCGTCCTGCCCACTTCGTTTGCGCTTACGCTCTCTCCTTTGGCCGCACGCTCTGCGATAATAAGGTCGGTCTCGGTCTTTATGATGTTCTCAGCGAGAGTCCTGCCGCCTCCGCAGACAGTACCCTTACCGCTTATCCTTACACCCGAACAGTTATAGTCGCGATCTGCATCTATCCTACCTATATTGATTAGGGATGCATAGCACATCATCTCATGTCCTTCAAAGCGGCTCTTTATCTTGGGCTCGTAGTCCTTCACTTCATTAGTGCCGTGAAGGATAGCGTCCTTCTCAAGATAAAGCTCCATATCCGAGTGAAGGAACAGCGCTCCTGTCATAAAGTCCCCTGCAGGGATATATACCAAAGAATCCTTGGTACAGTCGTCTATCGCCGCCTGAATAGCACGTGTATTCAGCGTTTTACCGTCGCCTATGGCGTTATATGGAGGCTTCGTTACGTCTATTCTCTGCTTTTCTGCCTCGGTAGTGCAGGTAATCGTACCAAGCTCACAGGAGCTCTCACCTATCATCTCTACCGAAAACTCATATTCGCTCTCGGCAATCAGATCACATATCTCAATATGGCACTTATCGGTCTTCCCTATAAGATTGCCGTTAAGCAATACCCTATATTCGTTGCCCGCCGAGTAATTTTCCGGCAGATCCCAGTATAAAACAATGCTATTTGCCGACGATATATAATTTATCATATTTATTCACCAAAATATTCGTTCATCTCTTCGTCTGAGAGGCCGAAATACGCCTTGATGTCCTCTTTAACGTGCATATCACGCTTACCGTCTGCAAAATAGTCGCGGATACGCTGAACGGACTTTTCCCAGAATTCCACAGAGCTGCCCCAGCGCTGACGGTCTCGCTCCATCTCGCTCTCTACGTCCGATGCTATCCTATCCACCACCGAGCACATATGCTCCTCGTTTAAAACGGTCTTCATAAGAAGTGCGTATCGGCGAAGAAAGGCATCTCTTCCCTTTTCGTGGGATAATAATGCATTTATAAGGATAGGCTCACCGTTATAATTGGTAAGAAGTGAGGAAACGGGATAGTCGTTGGTGGTGCAGAACGCCCAGTCAAGGTCGTAATACATCCAGCGCCACTTGCCGTCCGATTCGGTAGAACGGAAACGGCGGATGTTGGCCAGGTCCTTATCCCCCATATAAGAGCGGCAGATATACCAGTCCATCAGGCTGTCCGCATCTATACGCTCTAAAAGGTACTCATAATTCTCGTCTAAAGACATATCGTTCCACTGAACGAAGTTCTTAAGCTCCTTGAAATCGGCGTCCGAGCCGTCCTGCCTGTAGCCGCCGCTTGAGTAAAGCAGGTCTACCGACTCGGGGCTCACCCCGAGGTGCTCGGCTACGTAATCGTCGCTGAAGCGCTCACGGATATAGTAAACGCCCCAGTACTCTCCGCCAAGGTACAGCGCCACGGGCTTATAAGCCTGAGTATAAAGAGCTGTTCCGCCCTCTGCGGCAAGGGTTCCCACCTCGTCACGCATAACGGCAGAGGCGTAGTCCTCGCTTCCGCCCTTTAGCAGCAGTGAATCAAAGGTATCAAAGTCGCGGTTATCAAAAAGCTTGTACACCAGCTTGCTCGGTCCGTAATCCGAGCGGAAACGGAGCTGGAAATTCTGCTTGGGCATTTGCCTGCTTCCGTAGCCGTGCAGTCTGAAGCCGCAAGGCAGCGTGAAGCGCTCCTCGCCCTGCTCGATGAGGGTAAGCTGACACTCGTGCTCAAAGGTCTCTTCAACGTGGTTAAGTACACCGTCCGCTTCGCCCGTGAGGCTCTCCTGCGGAATGGAAACGCAGACTATGGGCAAGTCGTGCTCCTTGCCCACCACGTAGGTATACGCGGCGAGTGCGCTCTGCCTTTCCCCGTCAAGGGAAAAGGTGCGCAGGGTGGTAACGCCGCTTATCTCAATAGGCTCGGAATAAACGGCGGAATCCGTCGTAGGGCGACTGCCGTCAAGGGTATAATATATAGTTCCGTCGCCGCTTAAGCTGACTCGGGTGGTGCTTTCGTACACGCCCGACGGCTTATCTGCCGTGGGTGCGCCCACGGGCGACTCGTATCCGCTCTCGTTCTCAGCGCCGATAGTCGGCACAGAAAAATACCGAAGCCCGTTTTCACCCCTGCCGTAGCTCTCGTTCTTGGGAAGGTCTGCGGGGATACTTAACTTATGGAATATGCTTCCCTCCTTAGCAAGGTACACGCTTTCGCCCTTTTCGGCGCTGAGCTTAAAGGATGCGTGATCGTCACCGAGAGTACTGTCCCCCGAGCAATATACCACGTACAGCTCCCCGGGAGCAAGGGTCATCGCAGGGAAGGGATAGCGCTCGGGCTCTTTCTGCTTATCCGACAGACTGTAAAGAGACAGATCGATAACCTTGTCCGATACGTTCTTGATCTCCACCATATCGTAGGTCTGCCCATCGGGTGCGTAATACTTGGAGTTAGAGGGTAACAGCTCGTTAATAACGAGCTCAGGCTCGGGAAGGGTCTCAAGGTACTTACCGTAGCCCTCCGCATTATTGTCAAAACCGGGTGTGGTATACTCACAAGCGCCGTTTAAGTCGTAGGAAACGCCTGCCTGCGCCTGAGGATAGGTAAGGGTGAAAAGCTCCGCTTTACCGTCAGTAAGATAAACGCTCTCCCCTTCGCTCGACAGATGAAAAGGCGCTCCGGCATCCAGAATAATAACGTCATAGCCGCCCGCAGGCACGGTATGACCCGCAAGGGGAAGCGCGTCGGGCACGGTCATATCGTCGGTAAGGTAATATCCGTCAAGGGTGACCGCATCATCCTTGCCGTTGCATATCTCGACAAAATCAAAAGAATGCCCCATACAAAGCTCGCTGTTATCCGCCATGACCTCGCTTATAAACACAAGATCGGGCTTGAGGACGCCTTGTCCGTCGGAAACGGAGTCCGAGCTGACCTTGGCAGAGCAGGACATACATGCAAGGAGCATTACGACCGATAATACTATCAACAGTAATCTTTTCATTTTTATTCCTATGCTTTATAATTCTAAATATCTAAAAAAATTATATCACCTGAAGGCATCCGTGTCAACGGAAAAATTCTAAAAACGGACACTTTACAGCGTCCGTTTGAATTCCTCTGAAAGAATGCCTGATACCCTCTCAAGAGTGGTCTCGTCAAGCTCCTTTTCCACGATCTTACCGTCGATCAAGGTAAGGGTAAGCCCACGCACAGGCATATCGGCGGCATGAGGGCGAGGACGAAGATTCTTTTTGGGTAAAGACTCCAGCCTTAAGCCACGAAGCGCTTCCATAGCTGACTCACTTACGGGTATCCCGTCCTCCGAGCGATACTCCCTGCCGTCCTCTCCGAAGCAATAGCCGTATAAGAGCATATTTCCCTCGCTATCGGGCAAAAGCTCCATATTAAAGCAATGGCTGAACACTTGATGTGAGCGGCTGACGGTAAGGTCGTGCCACGGAAGACAAGCCTCTTTTGCTCCCGCCGCTTCCTCGAAAAGCATGATAAACTCTATCGCCGCCTCAAGGGGTATTATCATAGATTGATTATTCGAAAAATACAGACTCTCACCCGAAGCATATTCCACCGAAAGCGTGCTGCCGTACATATCGGGAAGGCCGGAGACACGGTAGCTGTATCCGTTGTTTTGAGCAAGATCGTGACGCAAGATCACACTGTGAAGCTCGTTCATAAAGGTCGCTTCCGCCTCGAAATCCACCTTGCCGTCTTTTATTCGGCTTTTATAACTGCCGTATACCTTGCCCTCTTTAAGTGTAGCTTCAAGCTCATACACCGAGCGAGGCAGCCTCTCATCCGTCAGCGAAAGAGTGGATATAACTGCACAAAAGCTGATGGGCTCGGCAGATACAATGACCTTTGGCGCATCCTCTACTATCTCTTGACGCACACCTCCGTCTACCTCGTCGGTATCACGGGAAGACCGTCTCTCCTTCACCGCGAATACAAGCACCGCCAAAAGAATGCAAGCCGTCGCCATCCCTATAATTACGTATGGCATATTTATTCCTCTGTTTTTTCTATAATGGATATACTGCCGATGATACTGCGAACGTCATCATCGTCCATGGAGATCTCATACTCACCGTTCTTTAAAAGCACCATGAGAAAAAGAACTCTTTCCCCCCAAAAATGCTCAAGCATGACATAGGGATAACCGAGGCTAAAGCAGGTATAGCCCTGCCAAACTCTGCCGCCCAGCTCTATAGGCTCGATGTCGCGCACGTTATCGTAAAAGCCGCGGGTAGGCAGATAATAGTCCTCATCACCGTAGTAAGAGACGGTGATGCCCGCCCTCGAGAATATCTCAAAGGGGGCATCAACGTCCTTATACACGTATATTCGCTTGGGGTTTTCCTTACCTTCTACGTCGGTGGAGCCGAACACCTGCCATCTGTCGGGCAGCTCCAGCTTCAGTGTGCCGTTATCGTAGTTCATCACGCCCAGGGGTCCTCTGCCACAGGAGGTCTGATGTCAGACAGACACTGAATATCGTTTAAAAACCACTGTCCCGTAGAGGGCTTCTTACGCAGTTTGATATTTCGCGGGTTATCCGCTCCGCCGCTCTTAACGTACAGAGTAGCCCAGTTCTCATTATCAAAGGAGTATGGCGTCTCGATGACCGTTATGGTGAAGGGCTCCGTGGGCACGTAGCCATTCTCGGGTGTGGCTCCCGCGAAGTAAGAGCGTGCCTTATACGCCTTACCGCCAAGGTGCTCGCGGATAAACTGCTTCTCAAAGCCGCTTACCTGCTCGGGTCCCTTCAGGAAGTCAAGCATCGCTATGGTAGCATCGGTATCCTTATCGTAGTTGCATAATACCGCCAGAGTCAAGGCAGTAGTCTTGAATGCGCTGTCGAGGCTTGCCTCGGGCAAAGCCTGCAGCTCGGAAACGCTCTTTGGTAAAGAGGTAAAGGTGAAGGTCTCGGTGTGATTTCTTCCCTTTCCCACTGCGTCTACCGCGCCCTTTACCGCATCGCTTACCGCCTTGGATGCCTCGCGCTTTATAGTGGATTCAGCCATTCTTTTAAGAGAATCGAAAAGTCCCATATTCTAGTCCTCCTTAACAAATCTGATATTAATAAAGGCAAAATAGCCGTCCTCGTCAATAGCCTTAGCCCACGTATCTACCGCTTCGCCCATGAACTCGCCCTCGATACCCGTGTCGTACCAGAGCTGACCGTCACGCTCCTCCCATTTCATAGGGCGCTCGCACATCATACCGTCGTATAGGCTTATCTCCCCTGCCTCAACAGCCGCATTTATCTCCTCCTCGGAGACACCCTCGGGCAGAGGCATCAGCATATACCACACGCCGCCCTCGCATATTCTGATCTCGGTTTCGATCATCTTGCGGCGCTCATTTAGCTCCATCTCGACCTCATCGGGGTCGTTCTCATCGATGTAGGGCATGGGTGAAGCCAAATACTCATCAGCGGAAAGATACTTGATGCCATCCTCGCCGAACTCTCCTATAGAATGAAATTTCCATTTACCTAAAAAACTCATAGTAATACCTCCATATTATCTTAATATCGGTTCTACGCTTTTATTTTATATCAACAGAGAAAAAAAGTCCCCACACTTTTTGATGTTTTGGTGTGGGAACAGAATATATTTTGGATTGAAAAAGCTACGTTTATGTGTTATACTGTATGGGAATAAACTTCAAGGACAAGTAATATGGAACTGACCCTAACGCACTTTTTAATAGTGTGCCCGCTGGTATTTTTAGCGGGGTTTGTTGATGCCGTAGCGGGAGGCGGCGGTCTCATATCTCTGCCCGCCTATATGATGGCCGGTATCCCCGTGCATTTGGCCTTAGGCACAAATAAGCTCAGCGCCACCTTCGGTGCCGTCATATCCGCATGGCGGTACAAAAAAAAGGGTTATGCACCCCTGAAGCTGTCTCTATGCTGTGTAGTCTGTGCCCTTACGGGCTCTGCTATAGGCGCACGGCTTGCTCTGCTCTTGGATGACAGATATTTTAAAATCGTGATGCTGGTGTTGCTCCCCATTACGGCCTTTTACGTTTTACGCAAGCGCGCATTTGACGATAGCCGCGAGACTCTTGGTGAAGGCAAGACTATCCTAATCGGTATGGCTATCGCCCTTGCTCTCGGTCTGTACGACGGCTTTTACGGCCCCGGTACCGGTACGTTTCTGATAATACTCCTGACCTCTGCCGCACACCTTACCCTGAACCGAGCAAACGGCGTGGCAAAGGTCATAAATCTGGCTACCAATATAGCTGCACTCACCGTCTTTGCTTTTGGCGGTGCGGCACTTCTCACACTTGGTCTGGTAGGAGGACTTTTCAGCATAGTTGGCAGCTACGCAGGCACGGTGTGCTTTGAGCGAGGCGGCGTAAAGGCGGTCAAGCCCATTATGATGGGTGTGATGGTATTATTCTTTATCAAAGTTATCAGCGAACTTATTTAACGTATAATTCTTCTACACAAGGAGGTATATATCGTGAAGTATTGCGTCATAGACAAACTGGATATATTTGAGTTTCACGATTCGTCCTTTTCATTTGTTGATCATAAGAACGGCGATCTGACCGTCAAAGTAAAGTATTTAAACGTGCACAAAAACACCGAGCAAAACAGCGAAGATGATGATATGGAGATCAAATGCGCCAGAGTCACGTTCAAAGGCTTTCGCGCTATATATTACGAGGTCGGACGAACCTGGAAACCGAACGAAAACGGAGAATACCTTCCCGAAGGAGAGCAGATCATTTTCCACGGTGAGCAGGCAATGGAGAAAATAATAGTGGAATTGCAGAATTCAATCACTGTTTTTGATTTTGATAAAGTCTACGACTACCATATTATTGACGGAAGCGGAATAGAGCCGTTTTTCACCATAAGCTTCAAATTCGACAGCGTAGTCATAGAGTGGGACGAATATCTCAAGCGAGCATGGTACGAACTGCATAAATATAATAGATTCAACATAAACCTCGAAACACCCGATGGAGACGTAAAAACGAACATCGAAGTCTTCGTACAAGAAGATGATAAATACGTTGACGGACAGTATTTGACCGATCAAGAAATCACCGTCATTTTAGATAATAATGGCAAAAAAATAGCCGGTCAAGGTTCTGACTACCTATGGATGGATGCCTTGGCAGATCTTCAAAGGAAATTACCCGAGGGGGTAACGCTTAAGTGCTGTCTTACCTGCCGTCACGGCAACCTCTGCCCTTACGGAAATGCACCCGGTCAAATTTTCTGCACAAAAGACCGAGATATAACTTCCAAAGGAGATATGTGCGACCTTTTCGACACTTGTGATACCGGAGCTTTTGAGCACGAGATCACCGACTGCTGCGATGATTTCGTCCATCAAAGCGATGACTTTTACACATACAACGACTATTTATATCATCTAAAAAAGGCTCTCGGCACGGAGGGAAAATAAATGCTACCTACAATGAAGATAGGGGATCTCGAGGTAACGCGGCTGATAGTCGGCAGTAACCCCTTCACGGGTAAGTCACATATGAACGCCGAAGTGGACGCGGATATGCGCGGTCATTACGATACGTATGAAAAGGCCTTCGCACTCTTAAAGAGATGCGAAGAGGTGGGCATAAACGCGGTACAGTCCCGAGGGAGTCTGCCCATAATGGACTTAATATACCGCTACCGCAAAAGCGGCGGCAAGCTCCACTGGTTAGCCCAGACGGGAAAGGACCTCACCACCTTTGATAAAGAATTAGACGCTATGATGGCATTTGACCCCTCCGCCATATGCCTGCACGGTGAACTGACCGATCAGCTATACTTAACAGGCAAATTAGAGCTTATGGGAGAGCTCCTTGACAAGGTGCGTGCAAAGGGGCTTCCCTCAGGTATCTGCTCCCACTTCCCCGAGGTGCTCACCTACGCCGAGGAAAAGGGACTTAAGCCCGACTACTATATGGCATCGGTATATAACCTCTTCCAGCCCGACCGCTCAAACGACTTAGTAAAAACAGGAGAGCGATTTGAATACAGCGACGTGCCCAAAATGTACTCGGTCATCCGCTCCCTCTCCGCTCCTACCTTTGCACTAAAGATACTTGGTGCAGGCAGGAGATGCGAAAGTCAGGATCAGGTAAAGGAAGCATTTAACGAAGCATTTGCCTCTATGAAAAAGGGGGACGGAGTGCTGGTGGGTATGTTTGATAAATATATAGACCAGGCGGCGCTTAACGCACAGTATACCATAGACGCCATAAATGCGGCGGAAGGAGAGATATAATGGATACCACAGCACTGAAAAATGAAATTCTTTATATTTGCAAAACACATATTAAAAGAGAGGGCATAGACGAGCTCATAGACTGGCTGGAAGCAAGCGACTTCTTCACAGCTCCCGCCAGCACCCGTTTTCACGGGGCATACCCCGGGGGGCTCGCCGAGCACTCACTCAACGTATACAAGTGCTTAAAAAATATCGTAGAGCGTTACCCCGATAAAAATATCAGCGACGAATCGATAGCTATCTGCGCCCTTTTCCACGATCTGTGCAAGGTGAATTACTACAAGATAGGCTACCGCAACGTAAAGGACGATAAAACAGGCCAATGGAATAAAAAAGAGGTCTACGAGGTGGACGAGCGCTTCCCCATCGGTCACGGTGAGAAGAGCTGTATCATCATACAGTGGTTTTTAAAGAAGCTGACCACCGACGAGCTCCTCGCCATCCGCTACCATATGGGTGGCTTTGACTCCTCTGCCAAGGGCGGTGACTTCAGCATCAGTAAGGCTTACGATATGTGCCCCTTAGCCCCTATGCTCCAGATGGCTGATATGGAGGCTTCGTACCTTATAGAGAGATAATAAAATGGCTGTAATCGGATTACAGCCATTTATTATTCGGTGAACCTTCAAGCCCTAAACGGTCACTCTAATAAATGAAATTCAATTAAAAAACTGCATTTTATGCAAAATATTGAATAATTTCCCAATTTATGCTACAATGAGTTGGCAGGAATACTGCAAAATCACATAAGAAAGGAAATAGCAAAATGAAAAAACTACTTATCGCGCTCCTGATTGCTGCTATGATGCTCTCTCTCATGACTGCATGCGGCGGTAAGGAGGAGACCGCTACCACCGAAAAGACTACCGAAACTCCCACCGAGACTCCTACCGAGACTCCCACCGAGACTCCTACCGAAGAGCCTACCGAGGCTCCCACCGAGACTCCCGATCCTACAAACGGTCTGCCCGCAGTGCTCGCTGACTATGAGATCTACGCTCCCGAGACTCTGGAGTACGCCGGTTTCGTCTTCTCCGGCGGACGTGAGAACGGCACTGACTGGAATGAGGATCAGGCAAACGACTTCTTAACCCAGTGCGGTGGCAACTTCATAATCATGTTCAACGAGCCCGGCAAACTGATGCTGTTGGTTGGCGAGAACCCGATCGAAGGCACCTATGAAATCATCAATGACGGCGCTGCCATCAAGACCTCCGGCCTCGGCGTTGACTACTACGGTGTATTCACTGCAGTAGACGGATTACCCGTTCTGGTAGTATCCTCTGCAGCTACCCCCGATGTTGCTCTTTACTTAGCTTTTATGGACGAGCATTAATTTAGACAAGAAAAAATCTCTGTGCTTTCGCACAGAGATTTTTTTATTATCTCGCCGCCAGAACCTTCTTTGCGAAGTCCATATCGTTTTTGGAAAAGCCCTGAATGGAATAGGGTGAGCCGTGAACTACCTCAAGCACTCCGAGGAAATCCTTTGCAGAGCCGTTTATCATCATCTGCTTTCCCGAATCGGCTATCTTCTTATAAACGTCCAGCCAATGCATGGGGCCCGGCTTGCCCGCACCGTACACCCACTGTACCGCGTTCAGATCGGGCAGAGTCAGTAACTGATCCAGATGCGGAAGAGCTCCAACTCCATCCAGATGGTAAATCGTATGATCCAAGCGTCGGGTATCCTCTTTTAGGCTGTCCATAACGAACTCGGAGAACATATCCGGGCTGATCATATAGCTAAAATCGCTCTGCAGTATATACGAGGGAGTAGAGCTGAAGAGCTGTGACCAGTCGGTATAGCCGCCCTGAGGCTTTAGTACCTCGGCAAAATCATTATACGCCTGGTGCCACGCCTCCTGCACCTCGCCCACAAGACGCTTTACCTCCTCGGGCTCTTCAATAAGGGCAAAGAGCAACTCTTCACTGCCCACCAGCGCCGCCACTACGTCGAGTATGCCGCCGAGATCGGGCATACCCATGATGACACTTCCCTGCCACCTGTCAAGTCCCGCAAGGTAAATATCCTTAATACGCTTAACGTATATATTCTCGGGGTCATAATTCGCGTGGATCTCGCTTATATCCTTCTTCTCGGCGGGAAAGAACCACACCTGCCCCGAAGAATTGTCCAGTCTCGCTCCGCAGAAGGCCGCAAGGACGCCGGGGCCGAAGCTGTCGAGATTTACGTAGGGGAATCCGTCGCCGATATACTCATACTGAGAGAGATCCGCATCGATAGTGTCGATAAGCTCCTCCGCTGACCATGAAAAGTCGGTACAGTTCGCCTGACCGAGTAAAGGCGCTCTCGTCTCACGGCATATGGGATGGGCATCGTAGATCACACCGCGAACCAGGGGTCTGTCCAAGGTGCCGTTCCACCATCTCTCGTAGTTTTCTCTGATCTCTGCCATACGTGACAGATCGAAATTAACTGCCATAATACTCCTCCACAGCATCAAAGAATGCATGAATATTCTCCCACGGTGTCGCAGGCGGTATATCGCATCCCGATGAAATAATAAAGTTAGGATACTCTGCGCATCGCTCCAAGAGTGCGAGGGTGGCCGCGCGGACCGACTCGGGACTTCCCATACGCAGCACGCCTACAGGGTCTATGTTACCCATGACGGGTATATGGGAGGGGATGCGCTCCAGCATATCGGTCATATCCACCGAATTACCGAAGTGATAAGCCGCCGCACCCGTAGACAGTATAGACTCCGTCATCCGTGCAACGTTATCACCGCAGTTGTGATACACTACTATAAAGCCGTCGTCCTGAACGGCGTCTACGATCCTCTTTACGTAAGGGGAGGAAAACTCCTCCTCGAGGGACGGGGACAGCATACCCGCCACAGGCTCTGCCATAAGAATGCCGTCGGCGCCCGCCTCTTTGTATGCTAAAGCGTATTTAATGAGGAACTGCGTGACCTTATCAAGCACGGTATGTACCGTATCCGGGTCATCGTAACAGTCCATCATTATCTCCGAGACGTCAAAAAGGCGTGCCCCCAGGGAAAATGGACCTATCATCCCTGCCAACACGGGGCGGTCGTCTATCATCTCGCAAGCCTGACGTATGGCGTCGATGTAAATACCTGATCGTGCGCTGCCGACCTCGGGCACCTGCAGAGCCGCCGCATCCTCCTCACCGTTAATGAGCCTGCCCACTACCGTAGGCACCTCGTCATGGGAAAAGCGCACCTGCGCCCCGAAGCACTCTGCCTCCACGGACAGATCCATGAGGCTCACAGCGGCGGCACAGTCCACCTCGTCCGCTACGGCGCGCATACCGCGAGCCTGCATACCGCTATCCGAGATAAGCTCCCCCACCCGAGTATTCAATAAGCTCACGCAGGGGAAGGACAAGATCGGCAACGCCTTCTTTTCCGAAGATGAGATAATATCCTCAAGCCACTTCTTCATTTTAACTCCCTGCAAAGGGTCAGTGCGACCTCTGCCGCAGATGCGGCGTCGGGAGTATATGCGTCGGCTCCGATACTCTGACAGAATTCTTCATTAACAGGCGCTCCGCCTATCATGATCTTGATCTTATCACGAATGCCGGCTTCAGATGCCGCCTTCACCACCTGCTCCATCACGTCCATGGTGGTGGTAAGCAGGGCCGAGCAACAGATCACCTGACACTCCTTCTCTATCGCGGTCTTTACAAAGTCCTCGGGAGAAACGTCGGTGCCGAGATCTATGACCTCAAGCCCCTTGCCCTCCATCATAAGCTTAACGAGATTTTTACCGATATCGTGCAGATCTCCTTTAACGGTACCGATACATACTCTGCCTGCACCACCAAGCTCACCTGTGGATAAATAGGGCTTTAACACCTCGGTCCCCTTATTCATGGCCCGTGCCGCTACCAGCACATCAGGTACGTATACCTCGTTATTCTTGAATTTCTCACCGATGATGCTCATACCGTGGAGCAATCCCTCGTTTAAGATAAGCTCGGGGCTCGCGCCCTCGTCGATAGCCTGCTTAACAAGCTCTGTGACTATCTTCGTCTTACCCTTTTGCAGATTTTCCGAAATGTCGCTTAAAATGGCCATCATCTTCTCCTTATTTACGGTTTTTTTATTCGTTATTTCAGTTTCCGCCATTGACTGACGGTATTTTCTCGGTGTCATACCCACCATAGTTGTAAACACCTCGTAAAAGGTGTTCATGTCGCGAAACCCGCATTCTCGGGCTATGCTCTCAATATTTATGCTGCTTTTCTTAAGTCTCTCGCAAACGTGCCTGATCCTGACACTGCGCAGATACTGTGAAAAGGATAGTCCGGTAGTCTTTTTGAATATCCTGCATAGTTGCGATTGACTTACATAAAGAGTCTCAGCGATCTGACGCAGGGTGAGAGCGCTGTCACTGTACCTCTCCTGCACCGCAGCAATGGAAGCCGAAGCGACGCCCCACTCCCTCGCAGACACGTTTGAGGTATTCTTTATGGCAGAGTCCATATATCTTGAAACGCTGATAAACAGATCGGTTATGTATCCGCGTATCAGATCCCGCCAACCGTGCCTTTGCCCGAGCAATTCACACTCGATATAATCGTAGAGCAGGTATATTCTGTCAAACACAATTGAATTAAGAGTGGCGTAGGCGATGATACCGTTATCATTAAAAATACCGTAGCAGTATTCCCTGCCGCCCCTCTCGGTAACCTCGCCGTCAAGCCAATCCGAAATATCAAAGGTGAGTAGCCTTATGGCTAAATTTCCATCGGGCTCGGTGAGAAAATAGTCGTGAGGAACGCCCGGAGGAATAATGCACAAATCACCCTTTGAGCATGGGATCTCACGGTCAAGTACCTGATGTATGCCCGACCCGGACACGACGAGACAAACGCTGAATTTTCCGCTTGAAGGCAAGGCGGCGACGTCCACGTTTGAATGATATATTTTTTCGCAGGAAAAAAAGCTACAGTTTGCCATTTCATCTCCTATCGTGTGTACAAGTCGGAGGCCAAGCGGT
>JAZQCR010000122.1:0-10041 GCA_045546375.1 Eubacteriales bacterium
GGTCGTATGCCCGTGTCGGTGAGCTGTACCGTGGTTGCCAACCGTTCCTTGCTCCGTGCCGCCAGAGCGTCTATGGCGATGACCAGGTCGGGCTTCACCGTGCTGACCACGCCCTTTATAAGCTCTGCGGTCTCCATTCCCGTCTGACCCACCACCCCTGCGGCGATGGCGCTTATGTCGTAGGGGCTTTCCGTGCGGTACAGTTCGGGCGCTTCTTCTCTTATGTGTCTCGTTACCGCCACCCTGTCCACTACCTCGGGCCCTATGGCGTCGGGGGTCACCATGCGGTTTCCGATACCGCATATGAGCACGCTCTCGATGTGCTTGCTGGCCGTGTGCATCAGGTCGTTGAGGTTTTCTGCGATGACCCGTACCGCCGCCTCCCTTGCTTCGGCGTCCGCTTCCCACAGTCTGCCCGTCTGCACGGTTATATAAGTGCCTCTTGCCCTGCCGAGGAGCTTTTCCGCCTCTTTTTCCGAAATCCTCAGCTCGCTTATGTGCATACCGTGAAAGTCGTACTCGGTGTACGCGGCGCCGCTGCACCCGCCTTTTTGCTCCGAATACGCCTCGCAGGCAAGATCCGTGAAGATAAAATCGCGTTTTTCCTTCATATATTTCCCCCTCGATTCTTATATATTGTGGTCATTACCGCCGTAAATTATGCAATTTGTTAAAAAAACGCCCCTCAGTTTTGTATAAACGGACAAATTCTGTGAACTATTTTCTTTTTGCTAAAATCTTCTTGCGAAAAATACGATTTTGTGATACACTATTGTAGTAAAAATATATATTCTGTGAAACTGCGCCGTGGCGCGGAAGGAGAAATATAATGAAAAAAACATTATCACTGTTATTGGCACTTCTTATGTTAGCCACCGTATTCACCGGATGCGGCGACGACGGCAAGGGTGCGGTCATCCCGGTATATATCAGTGACGAGATCGTTAACCTTGACCCGGCATATGCCTACGATAACGAAACGTCTCTGAAGATACTCCCCCTGATCTACGAGGGTCTTACCTCTATCAATAAGAAGGGTAAGGTCGAGAAGGCTCTTATGGATAAGTATACCTACGAGCAGCAGGAGGACGGCACCTGGATGATGGAGGTCACTCTGAAGGAGTCCTATTGGAGTGACGGTATCACCGTTACCGCCGATGACTTTGTCTTCGCCTTCAAGCGTCTTATTCAGCCCGAGATGGACAGCTCTGCGGCTGCCCTCTTATATGAGCTCAAGAACGCACGCGCAGTAAAGAGCGGCGATGCCAGCATCGACGACCTGGGCGTACGCAGCGCTGAGAAGACCGTTATCCAGTTCTTCTTTGAGAGGGAGATAGACGAGGACGTATGGCTTGAGACTCTTGCCAGCCCCGCTCTGGTTCCCCTGCGTGAGAGCGCAGTAACCACCCAGACACCTTCCAGAGAGGTCGTTGAGGGTGACGGTATGACCGCTACCGTGGTCACTCCCGACATCCCCGTATACGGTTGGAGCACCGACACGGCTATCCTGCTTACCAACGGCAAGTTCTGTGTTAAGAAGCTGAAGCTCGCTACCGATGACGAGGACGGTGAGATGATCCTCGAGCGTAATATGTACTATCGCCGTGACCCCAAGGGTGACGAGAAGGAAGATAAGTACGTAAGGACCTATCAGTTAAAGATGCTGTTCCCCAGCGAGGAAAGAGCAGAAGCCTACGCCGCAGAGAAGGGCGAGGAGCTGGTGAACCTGCAGCAGCTCATGGCGTACGCCGACTTTGAGGCGGACACCAAGAGCGAGAGCATAGCCTTCAACTCCGATATATCCATGGTGGATGCAGAGAAGGCAAAGACCGTAGATATGCTGGCTCAGCACGTTTACTATTTCAATACCGAGAACGAGCTCTTCGCGGACGCTGACGTTCGCCGTGCGCTTTCCCTGGCCATCGACCGTGAGGCTATCACCGAGATCGTTTCCTACACTGCCGCCAGCGAAGGTCTGGTAGTTGACGGCGTGTTTGCCGATGCAAAGCGCAAGGAGACCTACCGTGACAGATTCGGCTCTCTCATCGATTCCTCCGACGATATGGACGAGGCAAAGAGCATCTTAAGCGGAAAGAGCAAGGGCTCCTTCAAGATCTCCTGCCGTGATACCGAGGTGGACGTTGCCATCGCGGAGTACGTAGCAGAGGTTTGGGAAGAGCTTGGCTATAACGTATCCGTTAAGAAGCTGGGCTACGACCGTAAGGGCATCGAGGGAAGCGACGCGGTAAACAAGTACAATCTTTACCGTGATAATCTCACCAACGCATATCTCTACGGCGAGTTCGACGTTATCGCACTTGACTACGTAGCGCTGAGCACCTACGCCTTTGCATCCCTGTCCCCCTTCGCTACCGGTTTCTCCGGCCGCGTAGTTGACCAGAGACTGAAGAACGAGCCCGACTCCGACTATGAGCCTGACCTGCGTCACATCACAGGATGGCAGAATGACGAGTACGACGAGCTTCTTGAAGAGGCATTTAAGGAGACTGACCTTTCTAAGCGCAGTGAGATCCTCTTTGAGGCGGAAGAGATCCTGATGGATGAGATGCCCATAATTCCTATAGTAAGCTATCAGAACGCTTACGTTGTAAATAAGGATCTAAAGAAGTTAGAGAACAGTTACTACGGCACCATGCTCTTTGCTGATGCGAAGTTAAATCACGCAGAGGACTACGTAGTAACAGAGGAATAAAGCATAGACCTTCGGGCGGTCGTATGACCGCCCGAATTTAATGTAAAAGCGTAAAAGGAGATACCATGGCGGCAATAGAAGAAAAAAGCGACGTCAAAATATTCATACTCTATATCCTTCGCCATATAGGCTATCCTCTTGAGTATGCCACCATCATCGACCTGGTGCTTGGAGGCGGCGTTATAAGATATTTTGACTTTATCGAGTGCTTTGAGGAGCTTGTGGAGTCGAAGAACATCCTGCGCTGTGACAGCGAGGCGCAGGGCGAGTACCGTACGGACGAGAAGTTTGTCATCACCGCTCAGGGAAAGGGCGTGGCGGACGCTCTGGGCTCGGACATAGTTACCTATATCCGCGATAAAAGCTTGAAGCGGGCACTTCAGTACCTTTCCTTCCGCGAGGACGGTACTAAGATGAACCTGGATATCCGCAGTCTGCACGATGAGCGCAGTATCGTTGATTTTTCCCTTACCCGAGACGGTGACACCTTCTTCTCTCTGCACGTTATTTCCGATAATGAGAAGCAGACAGAGCAGATAAGGCAGACCCTGGACGGCTCGCCCGAGTCTATTTATAAGAGCATCCTGGCTCTGATAGCGGGGGATGCGGAGTATTTATATCAGTAAAAGCAACAAATTTTGCTGCCGCTTTTTGTACACTTTTTGCCCGAAAACGATTTTTTTGAGGGTAATAGTGATAAAAAGCGGCACCTTTATTTGTGCATTTGACACAAATACACAAATAAAGGTTAATAAATCTTTAAAAATCTATTGACTTTTCACAAATAATTAAGTATAATGATGTACACATGAAAAAGAAAAAAGACTTCGGTCCGTCCGAAACAGTCCTTTTGGCGCAGAAAGGTGACGAGGAGGCCATAGCCGTACTCTTCACCGAGTATCGGCCTATGCTGTTGCGGGCGGTGTCTGCATCCGTTGCGGGGCTGGCAGACGTAGGATACTCGAGAGAAGACCTGATGCAGGAGGCGGGCGTAGCCTTCTCCTCTGCCATCGCCACTTATGACGGCGGACGCGGAGTGACCTTCGGCGCTTATGCGCGAAGGTGCGTAAGGAACAGACTGATAAGCGTGTCCCGCACCGCAAACAAGGTGCGCAAGGCCCGCGCAGTACAGCCCGAGCGGGCACAGTCAGGCGCGGAAGCGCCCGCTATAGACGTAGAGGCTCTGCGCAGTCGGCTGACACCCCTTGAGAGGGAGGTGCTCTCCCACTTACTCGGCGGCTATAAGCCCGGGGAGATCGCTCTGCGATTGGATCGCCCCGTAAAGAGTGTATACAACGCCGTTTGCCGTATAAAGGCAAAGGCGAAAAGTATATAAATATGCTTCGGTAGCTTAAATAGAGCGTTGCTAACACAAAGGTGACGGTGAGAATCCGCCCTGAGGCAAAAAATAACACCAAGCGAGGTAAGCAAAATGTTCGAGGACAAGACATTAACATGTGTTGAATGCGGTAATGAGTTCGTATTCACCGCAGGGGAGCAGGAGTTCTATGCTGAAAAGCAGTATCAGAACGAGCCCAAGAGATGCAAGGAGTGTCGCGTTGCGAGAAAGAACGCGGGCAAGCCGGTAAGAGAGTACTTCACCGGAGTTTGCTCCAAGTGCGGCGGCGAGGCTAAGGTTCCCTTCCAGCCCACTGACGATCGCCCCATCTATTGCAGTGCGTGTTTCGAAGAGATCCGCAACCAGGGCTGATCCTACTTAATTAAAAATGATGACATAGAAGCCGAGCTTTGCCGCTCGGCTTCTTTTGTTTGTAACATGATCCGTAGGGGAGGCGTTCCGCCTCCCGAAAAAAGAAACGGAATCGCCGTGATGGATTTCGTGTAGGGGCGACTCACGAGTCGCCCGCCATGCCCTCAAAACTTAATTTTTTCGGAAAATTATATACAAATCGAAAAGAATATGATATAATACTATATATTATTATGCCATATTATACATTTTTGAAGATAGAGTATGAGAAATTTCGACAAAAGACAGGAAAGACGGATAAAAGAGCCTGCTGAAATGCCCGAAAATCTGGTAATGGGCAGGAATGCGGTCATCGAGCTCTTAAAAAGCGGCAGAAGCGTTGACAAGGTAATGCTCGCCAAGGGCGCCGGTGAAGGCTCGGTCACTATGATCGAGGCACTTGCCAAGGGCGCGGGGGTTCCCGTGGTCAGGGTAGAGCGGCTGAAGTTAGACAGCCTGTGCGCAGGCGGCAACCATCAGGGTGTGGCGGCGCTGACTGCAGGTGTGGTCTACTTAGAGGTGGAGGACATCCTCCGTATTGCCGAGGAGAGGGGTGAGCCCCCATTCATCGTCATCTGCGACGGCATCGAGGACCCGCACAACTTAGGCGCGGTGATCCGCTGTGCCGAGGGCGTGGGAGCCCACGGTGTCATCATTCCCAAGCGGCGCAGTGCGGGCATAACACCCGTGACCGTGAAGAGCTCGGCAGGAGCATGCGAGCATATCGCCATCGCCAAGGTGACTAATCTGGCATCCACCGTTGATTCCCTTAAGGAAAAGGGGGTTTGGGTGTACGGCGCGGAGGCGGACGGCTCGGTGCTTTACGAGACCGATATGAAGGGTGCGGCGGCATTCGTTATGGGAAGCGAAGGCTCGGGCATATCCCACCTTATAAGAGAAAAGTGCGACTTCATGGTCCGTATCCCCATGTACGGTCATGTTAATTCATTTAACGTATCCACAGCGGCTGCCGTGATCCTTTGTGAGGCGGCAAGACAGAGGAATAATGATGGAAAATAACGAAAGAGAATTGACACCAAAGGAGCTTTTAGCTAAGCTCAAGGAAAGCATAAATAAGGGGCCCGAGGAGCCGAAGTCCCCAGAGGTCGCACCTATGCCCACCGAGCCCGTAGTCCGTGAGGTCGAGTACGACGGTGAGCCCGACGATGCGCAGATCCTGGCTATGCGCGAGGAGAGTCCTGTCGTAGAGCCGCCCGTAAAGCTGAAATATGCTTTTAAGGTAAGACGTCCCAAGGCGGCACCCGAGGGATTTGCCGAGGCAGAGGAAGACGAGCCTGCCGTAAGCGTAGACGAGCTGCTGCCCGATACCGACACGGATATCGAGTACGATAAGCCCGAGGAGTCCGACCTTGACAGCCTTATGCAGAGCGTGTTGAGTGAGGAGGAGCTCTCCGACCTTAAGCGTATCGGTTCGCGCAAGAGCGCTGACCAGATCGCAGAGGAGGCGGCGGCAGAGAGCGAGGCGGCGTACGAGGCAGGCGAGGATGCCTTCACCATCACCGACGAGGTGGAGCTGGTTTACGGCGGTCAGGAGGACTACTACAGCTCTATTGACGACGGCACCGATCACGTTACCGTTCCCTCTTCCGTGGAAGAGGATGACGAGCCCTTTGTTTACGACGAAGAACCGCAGACAAGAGAGATCGAGGTCACGGTGGACGACCGTTTCCGCAAGGACGGAAGCATAGTGCCCGATGCGGACGCACGTATAAACGCCATGAACTACATAACCTCTCTTACCAAGATGGCGGCGGCGAGCGCCGCTACCGCAGAGGCTGTTGCCGAGGAGGTAGCAGAGGAAGCTGTAGAGGTAGCGGAGGAAGCTATTGATGCAGAGCCCGCCCGGGCAGCAGAGGAAGAGGTGCAGATAAGCGCCGAGGAGCCTGTTGCCGTTACCGAGGGTGATGACGAGGCTGTAAAGACAGCGGAGGCAGAGCCCGTGGCCGAAGAGACAGAAGAGACAGCTGCCGATGAGCATCAGATCCCTGAGGATTTTGATGACGTTGACGTTAACCTTATGATAGCCTTCGGAATGGAGGAGGAACTTAAGGATGCCATCGGCGAGGCGCAGACCGAGAAGATAACCGCCGCAGTTGACGAGGACGCCAAGGCGGCTACCGCCACAGATCTTTTGACGGTGGTAGACGAGGAGAAGGAGGAATTCACCGACTTCACTCAGACCAAGGGCATCTTCGCACGCTACAAGCGCAGATACAGAAAGACCCTTTTATCCCTTGGTGGCTCTATACTTGTAGCCCTTTTACTGTTCCTTTTTGAGAACCTTCCTGCCTTTGGCATTGACCTGCCCAAGGCTATCAGCCGTGAGTATTACCCCGTGGTCAACCTTATGGTAGGCCTTCAGCTAAGCTTATTCTCCTACGTTCTGGTAGCAGATCAGATCAAGCGCGGTATCACCGCTCTTATTGAGAAGAAGTGGATGCCCGAGGTGGGTATCACCTTCGTTGTGGGTATCTCATTTGTATATCAGCTGTTTATGTCCGTTTTCTGCCGCGTTGGCTACGTGACCTACAATTTCCCTGTAGCTCTTTGCGTGGTGCTTTCTCTTGCTTACGAGTTCCTTAATCTTAAGCGTGAGATATATTCCTTCAACGTGGTTGCCTCCAAGAAGATGAAGCACACCCTGTGCGCGCTTCCCTATGAGAGCGCGGAGAAGGAGAGGGATGCTTTCCGTTCCTTCTACGAGGTGGAGAAGACCTACGGCGGTGAGGGTGTTGAGATTCCCGAGGAGGACGGCGAGGAAAGCGTCGACGTATTCGAGGGTAAGCCTATGTATGCTCTCAAGCAGGGCGCCTTCGTGGACGGCTTCTTCCAGCGTATGCGCCGCTATCCTGCTGGTAAGGCGGTGCTGGGACTGACCCTGCCTACTATGGCGATCATCTCTCTCGTATTCTTCCTTATCGCGTGGATACGCGGAGCCAGCTTCACCTACGGCGTGAGCATGGGCTACTTCGCCCTTGTTATGTGCGCGCCTATGTCTATATTCATAACCTACAGCTATCCTCTCTACAAGGCAAGCCGTAAGGCATTCGCAAATGAGAGCGCCATCATCGGCGAGGCGGCGGCTGAGGAGTACTTGGATGCAGAGGAGATCTCCTTCGAGGATAAGGATCTCTTCCCCGGTAAGGGCGTTAAGGTCAAGAGCATCAAGGTCTTCGGCACCCACCGCATCGACCGCGTGGTATTTAACGCGGCGAATATCTTCCGTAAGTACGGCGGACCTCTTTCCCAGGTATTCAATATGGCGACCCTGGAGCTTGGTATCACCGACGAGGTATACTTCGGCGTTATCGAGGAGGACGGCATCGAGGCTATGGTGGGCGGAAGCCACATTTACCTCGGAAAGGCGGACTACCTGCGCCGTAAGGGCTACGAGCCCGGTTATGATGACGAGGACGAGGTCATCGAGGGCAACGGCGGCATCTGCGTGATGTTTATGGCTATCGAGGACGAGGTAGCGGCCAAGTTCTACGTTGAGTACACCATCGACCACGAGTTTGAGGCTATACTCCGTGCGCTGTATTCCTCGGGCGTATGCATCGGCGTGCGCACCTTCGATCCCAATATAGACGATAGGATGCTTCAGCTCTTACTGCACTATGAGGACTATCCCGTACGCGCTATCAAGTGCCGCAGTGAGCAGAGCCCCAACCTGGCGAAGGAGCATCTGGATTCGGGCATCGTTTCCCGCCGCTCTGCGAAGGATATGTTAAGGGCATTTATGAGCTGCGACAGGGTCCTGCGTGCTATTAAGCTCGGCGCGGTAGTCAAGATGGTATCCCTGGCTCTCGGCGCGGTCATCACCCTTATCGCCATCATTATGGCGGCCAAGGGCATCCCCTCCGCCTGGGCAGTGCTATATCAGTTGTTCTGGCTTTTACCCGTTGCGGTATTTGCAAAATTAAGTGTATAAGTATTATGAAACAATAATTTAACGGTGCCGACTTGTCGGCACCGTTTCATATGAAAAGATGAAGATAACAGATAAGATACTAAAAGAAGTAGAGAAGCCCGGCAGATACGTGGGCGGTGAATACGGACAGATAGTGAAGGATAAGGCGCAGGTAAAGTGCCGCTTTGCCTTCTGCTTTCCCGATACCAATGAGATAGGTATGTCAAATCTCGGCGTACGCATCCTTTACGGGGCTTTAAACGAGATGCCCGAGGTCTGGTGCGAGCGCGTTTACGCCCCTTGGGTGGATATGGAAGAGAAGATGAGGGAGAATGATATCCCCCTCTGGGCTCACGAGTCGGGCGACCCCATAAACGAGTTTGACATCGTTGCCTTCACCCTGCAGTATGAGCTCTGCTACTCTAACGTGATAAATATGCTGGAGCTGGGCGGCATACCCTTGCTCTCAGCCGACAGGGGAGAGGCTGACCCCATCGTCATCGGAGGCGGCACCTGTGCCTATAACGCCGAGCCCGTTGCCGACTTCTTCGATATATTCAGTATCGGAGAGGGTGAGGAAGCCCTTTGCGAGCTTTCACAGCTCTATATGGATATGAAGGCGGATGGCAGCTACTCCCGCTCTGCCTTTTTGCACGCGGCGGCGAAGATACCCGGCTTCTACGTGCCCTCCCTTTATACCGTCACCTATAAGGCTGACGGCACTATCGAGGCGTACACCCCCGTTTACGATGATATCCCCGTGAAGATAACCAAGCGCATCGTGGACGATATGGACAAGAGCTATTTCCCAGATCGCTTTGTTATGCCCTTTATCAAGACGGTGCACGACCGCATAGTCCTTGAGGTATATCGCGGATGCATCCGCGGCTGTCGCTTCTGTCAGGCGGGTATGATCTACCGTCCTATCCGTGAGAAGTCGGTGGATAAGCTAAACGACCAGGCAAAGTGCCTCTTTGAATCTACGGGATATGACGAGATGTCGCTTTTATCCCTTTCTATCTCCGACTATTCACATATCAGCCAACTTACCGAAAAGCTGCTGACTTGGACGGATGACGAGATGGTATCTCTGTCCTTTCCGTCATTACGTCTTGATTCCTTTACACGCGAGCTGATGGACAGGATAAACAGCGTGCGCCAAAGCGGTCTTACCTTTGCCCCGGAGGCAGGCACCCAGCGCCTTCGTGACGTTATAAACAAGAACGTCACCGAGGAGGACTTAATGCGCGCCGCAGACGTAGCCTTCAGCTACGGCAAGACGGGCGTAAAGCTCTATTTTATGAACGGACTTCCCACCGAGACCCACGAGGATCTGGACGGCATCGCCGACCTTGCCTCCAAGGTTATCGACCGCTACTACACGGGCGGTCACCGTCAGAAGGGGCTCTCCCCCAGTGTCACAGTCAGCGTTTCCTGCTTTATTCCCAAGCCCTTTACCGCTTTTCAGTGGGAGGCGCAGGACGACCTTGATACCCTGCGGGAAAAGCAGATGTATTTAGCCACCAAGATCACTGACCGCAAGCGCATCCGCTACAACTGGCACGAGGCAAAGGACAGCGTGGTAGAGGCTGTCTTCGCAAGAGGAGACATAAAGCTGTCGAAAGCGCTCCTTGAGGCTCACAAATT
>JAZQCR010000123.1:0-7122 GCA_045546375.1 Eubacteriales bacterium
GCTGATATGACTAAGGGTACCGGTGTAGTAAAGATCACACCTGCCCACGACCCCAACGACTACGAAGTAGGCCAGCGTCACGACCTTCCTATCGTTCGTGTATTTACCTACGACGGTAAGATGACAGGCGCTGAAGATAAGGCTGCGGCCGATAAGCTTATCGCAAGCGGTGCGGCATCCGTCGGTGAGCCTGAGGTTCTTGACTGCGGCAAGTACGCAGGTATG
Organism: Eubacteriales bacterium; assembly: GCA_045546375.1. Lineage (GTDB taxonomy): Bacteria > Bacillota > Clostridia > Oscillospirales > CAG-272 > CAKSEI01. Next base: position 226 of record JAZQCR010000123.1, read on the forward strand.
AGTACCGTAGAGGCCCGCAAGGCTATCCTGGCTGATCTTGAGGCGGCAGGCCTGCTTAAGGAGGTTGAGCCTCTTGCCCACAACGTAGGTACCTGCTACCGTTGCCACAATGTTATTGAGCCTATGGTTTCCAAGCAGTGGTTTGTTAAGATGGAGCCTCTTGCAAAGCCTGCTATTGTGGCTGTCAGAAGCGGTGAGATAAAGTTCGTTCCCGAGCGCTTTGATAAGAACTACTTCCACTGGATGGAGAATATCCGTGACTGGTGTATCTCCCGTCAGCTTTGGTGGGGTCACCGTATCCCCGCATATTATTGCGATAACGAGGCTTGCGGTGAGACTGTAGTCACCCTTGACACTCCTCATAAGTGTCCCAAGTGCGGTGCTACCATGACCCAGGATCCCGATACCCTTGATACATGGTTCTCCAGTGCTCTGTGGCCTTTCTCCACTCTCGGTTGGCCTGATGATACCGAGGATCTTAAGTATTTCTATCCTACTAATACTCTCGTTACCGGTTATGACATCATTACCTTCTGGGTCTCCAGAATGATCTTCTCCGGTCTTGAGTATACCGGTAAGGCTCCTTTTGACACCGTTCTTATCCACGGTCTTGTCCGTGACGCTCAGGGACGTAAGATGTCCAAGAGCCTCGGCAACGGTATCGATCCCCTTGAGATAATCGACAAGTACGGTGCTGACGCGCTTCGTTTTGCTTTAGCTACGGGTAACAGCCCAGGAAACGATATGAGATTCTCTGACGAGAAGATCGAGAACGCACGAAACTTTACAAATAAGATTTGGAATGCAGCACGTTTCGTTCTTATGAATCTCGATATAGTGGAGGTAAAGCTTCCCGAGACAGACAAGCTGGCTATTGAGGACAAGTGGATACTTTCCCTCTATAACAAGTTAGCAAGTGACGTTAACACTAACCTTGATCGCTTCGAGCTGGGTGTTGCTCTCTCCAAGCTTTATGACTTCATTTGGGACATCTTCTGCGACTGGTATATCGAGCTCTTAAAGCCCCGCTTCAATGATAAGGGCAGCGAGAGCAACGTGGTTGCGCAGAACGTTATCGCATACGTTCTCTCGGGCACAATGAAGCTCCTTCATCCCTTTATGCCCTTTATTTCCGAGGAAATATGGCAGAGCCTGCCTCACGAGGGTGAGTCTATTATGATAAGCGATTTCCCCGTATACAGCGATGTACTTAACTTTGCTGAGGACGAGGTGAAGATGGACCGTCTCATCGCGGCTATCCGCGCTATCCGAAACCGCCGTGCAGAGATGAACGTTCCTCCCTCCAAGAAGGCTATGGTCTACGTTGTCACTCCTTATTCCGACACCTTCAATGATAAGACTGCTGTCTTCTTCGAGAAGCTGGCTTCCGCATCCGGTATGGCTCTTTGCGCTAAGTACGAGGGTGACGACGCAGTACAGATCGTAACCGACGCCGCACAGATCTACATTCCTCTTGCGCAGATCATCGACTTTGAGAAGGAGCGTGAGCGCTTAACGAAGGAGAAGGCTACCGTCCTCTCCGAGATCCAGCGTATCGAGAAGAAGCTGTCGAACGAGGGCTTCGTGGCCAAAGCTCCCGAGGCTGTCGTTAACGGCGAGAAGGAAAAACTGAAGAAGTACAGAGACACTCTTGCGGGTGTTGAAGAAGCTCTTGCAAAAATTAAGTGATCGACGGCACACTCCGACAAATTGCGCATAAAAAGTATGATATCCTATCGGTGTAATAACCGATAGGATATTTTTGTTATGTTAGAATTAAAAACACAAATTGAAGGAAAGACCATGATCATTTCCATATTCGGAGAGATAGATCATCATACTGCGCGTGATATAAGGACAAAAGTAGACGCATTGATCATGTCGGCACGTCCCAAAGAGATAGCCCTTGATCTTTCGTGTATTTCGTTTATGGATTCGTCGGGTTTGGGCCTAATTATGGGTAGGTACGCTCTCGCAAGAGAGTTAGACGCGGAAATATGTGTACTTAGACCTACCGATGCCGTAGCACGTATAATTCTTATGGCGGGCCTTGATAAAATCGTACCGATAAAGAGGAGCTTAGATGAAAAGACAACTGTTAAATGAGATGAAGCTGACCCTACCGTCAAAGTCGGTGAATGAAGGGTATGCAAGATATGCCGTATCCGCTTTTATCGGTCAGCTTGACCCTACTGTTGCAGACTTAGGTGACATAAGGACAGCAGTAAGCGAGGCGGTCACAAACTGTGTCGTTCACGCTTACAAGGAGCGTGAAGGTAAGATATACATATGCGCTAAATACTATGATGACGGAAGGGCGGTTATCACCGTACGAGATAAGGGGTGCGGTATGCCTGACGTAAAAAGAGCCATGGAGCCCCTTTACACAACCGATACAACGGGTGAGCGAGGCGGTATGGGTTTTGCTATTATGGAGTCGTTTATGGACAAGCTTAAGGTTCGTTCTTCGGTTGGATTCGGCACCTCGGTCACTATGATCAAGCGCATAAAAAAGTAAAGAAAGTGATAATATGCGCAACAATGAAATACTGATAAAGAAAGCGCAGGAAGGCGACGAAGCGGCTTTCGACGAGGTCATCGAGAAGAATATGGGGCTCGTAAAAAAGCTCGCACTTAAGTTTATCGACAGAGGCGTAGATTTTGAAGATTTAGTACAGATAGGTGCTATGGGAATGATAAAAGCAGTGAGAAGCTTTGACTTTTCATTTGAATGTGTTTTCTCTACCTACGCTGTCCCCCTGATAATAGGCGAAATTCGCCGTTATTTGCGTGATGACGGTCTCATCAAGGTATCTCGTCAAACGAAGCGCCAAGGCGTGGAGATCCTGCGAAAAAAGGAAGAATTCATGGGAACACAGGGCAGGGAACCAAGTGTAAAAGAGCTGTGTGAGCTGTGTTCTATGTCTTATGAAGAGGTCATCTATGCTCTTGACGCCGTAGGAACCGTCCGTTCTCTCAACGAGTCAGTGGGGGATGATGACAGCGAGCTGGGTGATTTTATAGCAGACAAAAAGAGCGAAATGGACGTAATAACCGACCGAATCGCTCTCAAGCAGGCTATAGAAGCTCTGCCCGAAATTCAACGTAAAATCATCGTTTTACGGTATTATAAAGATATGTCACAACAGCAGACGGGTGCTCTGCTCGGCCTTTCTCAAGTAAAAGTATCAAGGGAGGAGAAGAAAATAATATCGATTTTGAGAAAGGCCTTGTAGAGAACGAAATTATTTGCTGTAATAACGGTACAGAAACGTTGCCATCTGTGCTCTGGTGCATGAGTCACCCGGGCTGAAGGTCACGTTTGATGTGCCGTTTGTTATTTCCTGTTCAACTGCCCATGATACGGCCGATGAGTAGTAGGCCTTTGCCTTTACATCGTCAAAGGCCTGCTTATACTTAACGGCAGGAGACGAACACATTCTGTAAATAAAAGTAACTATATGAGCTCTGGTGCAGGTGGCGTTGGGTGCAAACTCCTGCGCGTTGACTCCGTCGGTTATACCTTGCTCAACCGCCCACTGTACCGCTTCAAAATAATATTTATCAGGCTCAACGTCTGAAAATATTGTAACAGTGTTTGCAGGCAGAGGCGAGCCCGATGCCCTCCATAGCATTGTTATCGCTTGTGCTCTTGTACAAGGATCATTTGGGCTGAAGGTCTCCATCGATGTGCCGTTCGTTATACCTTCGTTTGTTGCCCACTTGATTGCCGAGTAGTAATATGAGCGCTCTGATACGTCAGAGTAAAGCTTTACGGAGAATTCGGCTGAGCTTTCCGTGCATCCGTTATCGTTTGATGCTTTTAGAGTAGCTGTAAACTGACCATCGATTTTCGGAGTGAAAGAAACTTTGCCTGATGAAGTGGTATTATAATTGAATACCGCCTCTGACGTTTCATTGTTTGTTATGGTTATGGAGTAATAGGTTGCGTTGACTGCAGAAAAGCTTAAAGTTACTTCTTTGTTTATCAAGGCGGAATCTTCTGTTACGGATATCTTAACGTTTGACGGAAGAGTGGGCTCGGGGGAATTAGACTTTGCTGCATAGTTTGGTCTAAGGTACAGTACAGAAATCTTTCCGTTTTCTACTGTCATGCCCGCAGTCCCCATATACTTATTTGGGGTGCATTCTTTTACAGCGTCACTGTAGTTTCCTTCAACCGAAGTAGTAGCACCTGTCATTATTCCGCAGTGACATAGCCTGCCGGTTGACAGCACTTTATAGAACACCAGGTCGCCTGCTTTCACCTCGGAAGGGGAAATCTTCTTGCCGCCTGCGGCAAGAACGTGGAAGTATATGTCGTCGCTGGAGCCACTTGCGGGGATAGCTTTGCCTTCTCCTGCCTGGGTCGCGCACCACGCAACAAATGTGGAGCACCAAGCGAGATTTTTTCCGTTTTGGATATTACAATTATATTCGCAATAGTCTTTTTTGCCGGATGAAACGCCGCTTAGGTCTGTGGCAGATGCTCCCTCGTGATAGCCAATCTGGGATCTTGCTATATTGGCAACGTTTGTCGCGCCGTCGTTAACGGGTACTACGTCCTTGAGTCGTGCGTAGAAGGGCCCTGCGGTATATGACTTGCTATGCTGATACTTACTCTCAAGTGCGGTAGAACTTAAAGAGGGGGTACAAGCAAATACTGTTATTATTACTAATATTAGGGCGATTACTCTTTTCATTAAGACTTTTAGTTATCTGATCAACTTATGTAGGTAAGGAGTTACGTTAAGAAATTCACAGTGTGCGTTATATTTTGCAAGCAGTTCGTTCCGTCTTTTTTCGGATATGTTTCTTTTGATGCACCTTAAAAGAACGTTTTTAGGGGTATCCTCCGGGTCGATAAGTTCTATCGTTGTGACCTTATATCCTTCAGCCTCTAACCGAAGAGCGCGAAGGGCGTCGGTCGCCGCATCGCATAGCTTTTGCTTCAGCATAGAATGATCGGTGATGAAGTCAAGAGCCGAGCATTCAATTTGGTTCATCATCTCATGGTGACAGCAAGGAGTGGATAGGATTATACCGGCATTCATGCGAATTGCGTTTGCAAGGACAATGTCGGTCGCAATATCGCATGCATGCAAGGATAAGACAAGATCTGTTTTGGGTAGATCAAAGGTACTGATATCGCCGCACTCAAAGTGCAGGGAAGTGTATCCCAGCTTTTTGGCGATGCCGTCGCAGTATTCGATCACATCCTTCTTTAAGTCCATGCCGTACATATTGACATCTCGTCCTTTTACCGATGTGAGATAGTAGTATGCGGCGAAGGTGAGATAGCTTTTACCGCAACAAAGATCGCAGACTGTTAAAGTGCCATCTTTCGGTAGTTTAGAATAAACGTCGTCAATGATCTCAAGAAATCTGTTTATCTGATTGAATTTTGCACGGCGCCTATCGTATATTCTGCCTTTATTGTCACTGATGCCCAATTCAATTAAGAAAGGGTAGACCTCACCTGATTTCAGAATAGTTTGTTTTATATTATTATGGCCTTTAACCTCAGCCTTTTCCGTATTCTTAATTCTATCAATAATGGTTATCTTACCGTTTTTTGACCTCTTTATCTCGCAGGAACCGCCCGTTGAGATAATATTACACTGTTTGTAATCATTGAGAATAGAACTTACAGCATACTCAACGGCAGTTTCACAGTCAAGATTTTTATGTAGAGCTTTACCGTCGGCGGTAAAGGTTTCAAACTGCAGATAGTAAGCGCCTTTTGCCGTAAAAGGCTTTGCCGATACCTTTAATATTCCCTTGTCTTCAGGCTTTGACAGTATCAGTTTCTTTAGGCTTTGATTCTCTATTTCTCTGTTTAAAATTGTTTTGATTTTATTTTCCATGTTTTTATTTTAACTTAAAAGCTCATTATTTTCAACTGTATTCTTGTAAATTCTTTCATTTTGTGGTAGAATTCACTTAATATTTATTTGTGAGGAACTATGAGGGGAAGAATTTTTAAGGGGCTTGGCGGCCTTTACGAGGTTCGTCTTGATGACGGAAACATAGCACATGCTAAGGCAAGAGGGTCTTTTCGCCGCTCGGGTATTACCCCATATGTCGGCGATTTCGTTGAGGTCTTAACTTTAGACGACGGAAGCTCTGTTATAGACGAGATTCACGAGAGAAAGAATTCTCTTATCAGACCGCCGTTTGCTAACCTGGACTATCTGTTTGTTTGTGTTCCGACAGCTAAGCCCGAGCCTGCCATAACAACAGTCGATAAGTTGATCTCCATAGCAGAGCATCAGGAAATCGAGCCGATCATTGTCATAACCAAGATGGATGAAGATCCCGTAAGAGGTGCCGAGATCCTTGAAATATATGCCCGCAGCGGATTTAGAACCTTTAGCGTTTGCTCGCCTTCCGGTGAAGGGGTAGACAATATAAAGTGTTTTTTTACAGATGAACTTTCAGGAGGCACTGCTGCTTTTGCAGGAGCATCAGGTGTAGGAAAAACCACCTTGATGAACGCTTTGTTTCCTTCGCTCAAGCTTGCAACTGGAGAGATCAGTCAAAAGATCGCCCGCGGTAAGCATACGACACGTCACGTAGAACTTTATGACCTTTACAAATTGACAAGTGGCGAGATGAAGGGATTCCTGGCTGATACGCCTGGGTTTTCAATGCTGGATTTTGTTCGCTTCGATTTTTACGAAAAGGACGACCTGCCCTATACCTTCAGAGAGTTTACCGATCTTATTCCTTTGTGTCGTTATAGCGATTGCACACACACGAAGGAAGATGATTGTGCCATCGTTACGGCAGTAAGAGAAGGGAAGATACCAAGATCCAGGCACGATAGTTTTCTTGAGATCTATAACGATATTAAGGATAAAAAGCCCTGGGATAACAAATAGATTAATGGCTACA
>JAZQCR010000124.1:0-7374 GCA_045546375.1 Eubacteriales bacterium
TGTTGGTGACGCCGTTCCAGATGTCACCCAGCTTGAACTTCTCCTCGCCAACAAACTGATGGCAGGGGTAGAGATCACCCCAAGGGGTGACCGCCATATATTCGGTGCCCGAGCCGCAGCCCGAGATGCGCTTGTACACGCAGGGGCCGCCTTTTAGGTCTATCATATAGTGGTAGAAGGTAAAGGGCCTGCCCTCGCGGTGACGCTGTAGCATCAGCTCGGCAAGCTTCTCATACTGCTCCATGACGATGGGCATATCCTCGGCGGTTAGGGTAGAGGGGTCGTCCTCGGGGCCTACAACAGGCTCCATGCTGAGCTCGGTGAAGCCCAGCTCCAGCATAGTTTCGATATCCTTTAAGAAATCGGGATTAGCGTGGGTGAAGGTGCCGCGCATATAGTAGTTCTTACCGCCCCGTGCCTCTACGAACTTCTGAAACTTGGGTACTATCTTCTCCCAGCTTCCGTTGCCTGCGTAGTCTACGCGGTAGCGGTCGTGTACCTCCTTACGTCCGTCGAGGGACAGAACCACGTTTGAGCATTCGCGGTTAGCGAAGTCGATGACGTCGTCGTCCACCAGCACTCCGTTGGTGGTGAGGGTAAAGCGGAAGTTTTTTCCCGCTTCCTTCTCGATAGAGCGGGCATAGGCCACCAGATCCTTTACCACCTGGAAATTCATCAGCGGCTCTCCGCCGAAGAAGTCCACCTCCAGATTGTGTCTGGTGCCCGAGTTTGCCACTAAGAAGTCAAGTGCCTGCTTACCCACCTCGTAGCTCATCATAGCTCGCTCACCGTGGTATTTACCCTGGCTTGCGAAGCAGTATGAGCAGTTCAGGTTACAGGTGTGGGCTATGTGCATACACAGCGCCTTGACCACCCCTGCGCTCTTCTCCTTCAGCGTGCCCGCCATTCCCTCAAAGGTATCGGGGGTGAAGAGCTTGCCTTCGCTCTTTAGCTCCTCTATCTGAGAGAAGCACTCTTCGACAGCCTCCTCGGTGACGGTGTCGTCATCCTTGTATTTTGCGAGGATATTTGCCTTTATCTCTTCTCTTGATAAATTCTCATAGTCTGCGATAATATCATAGGTGGCCTCGTCTACCACGTGGATAGAGCCCGAGTAAACGTCGAGAACTATGTTGAGACCGCCTAACTTATACGTATGTATCATTTTATCTTAACTCCTATCAGCAAAAACGCCGCCAAAATGGCGGCATTTCCGATCTTCTCTTACTTCTTTGCCTTGCTCTCGCACTGCTGGTTAGCGATGCCGCAGCTGGTCTTGCAAGCGGACTGGCAAGAGGTCTGGCACTCGCCGCAGCCGCCGTTCTTAGCGCTGTCGCAAAGATTCTTGGTCTTCAGAGTCTTGATGGGCTTCATTATTTTATCCTCCGTAAGATAACTAATATAATGTATTTGCTACATTATATCACACCTTTTTTCTTTTGTCTACACTTTTTGAAAGAAAAACGGCATACGTCTGTATGCCGCTTTCGTTTTTTTACGGTTTATTTTTTCTCTTCTACCTTTACCATGTCGGTGTATACGGTGTGTCCTTCGGCATCGGTTATCTTGCAACGATATGCGTATTCGTAAGAAGCGGTAAATTCCTCACTGTATACTCTGAAGGTAAGGGTCTTCTCTTTGTATCCGGTACACCAGGTGGGCACGTTGTCTGAGCCTATGTCGTATGTTGTCCAAATGAGGCTGAGTAAGTTTTCGGGGTCTTTATGTCTTGAGAGCAGCTGCCATTGGTACTGAAGGGGAGCAGTGCCGCCCTCTGCCTCTGCGGTGAAGGTGATGATATCACCTACCTCGGCGCTCACGTTCTTAGGCTGGGTCTTTACTGTGAGTGCGGAGCGGTATATTCTGCCGTTATTGGAAATGATCTTGTTGCCGTCTGCATCGGTGATAACACAGCGGTAGCGGTAGTCAAGGTCAAAGTCGTCGTCTGTGAGTCCCTTGACGGTGAGGGTATGGGTGTTCGCGCCCTCTGCCCACTCGTCGCGCTCGTAGATGTCGGTGTAGCTTTCACCCGTATTCTTGTTAGCGTACTGCCACTGATAGGTGTAGCCGCCTGCGCCGCCAACTGCAAGGACTGAGAATTCAGCGTTTTTACCTACTGAGGAGAATGCGTGCTCAGGCTGCCTTGCGATAGCTAAGCTCTTTGCATCCACCTTGACGGTTTTGGAGATGGTCTTGTTATCGTTTGCATCGGTGATGATACAGCGGTACTTGAAGCCAAGGTCTATGTCGGTTATATGGAACTTGACCTTCAGCGTGTTCTCGTCTGCCTTCGCAAAGGAATGTACTTCTTCTATATCCTGGAAGGAGCTCTTCTCGGCGGTGGCGAACTGCCAGCGGTAGGTAAGTGCTCCTGCGCCGCCGTTTGCGCTGACGGTGAATGTTACCTCGTCGCCGTCGTCAGCCTTTGCGTTCTCGGGCTGAGCGGTGATATTGATCTTCGCGCCTACTATGTCGCGGTACAGGAAGGTAACTATCTGTCCTCTTGTGCAGGAGGCGTCGGGTAAGAACTTACCTACAGCCGCACCGTTGGTGATGCCCTCCGCTACTGCCCATGTAACTGCGTTATAGTAGTATGCGCCTTCCTTCACGTCGTTAAAGAGATCGGGCGCGCCTATAGGCTGAGGCTCGCCTGCCAGGCGGTAGAGCATGGTGACGATCTGTCCCCTTGTGCAGTTTCCGTCGGGGACGAACTTACCGGGTGCCATGCCGTTAACGATACCTGCTTCCACTGCCCACAGCACCGCGTCGTAGTAGTATGCCTTTTCCTTTACGTCGCTAAAGGGGTTTACGGGGTTCTGCGCCTTAGGCGAACCCATAGCGCGCCACATGAATGTAACTGCGTGGGCACGGGTGCAGGTCGCGTTTGGCGAGAACTTATCGGGTGCGGTACCGTTGGTAACGCCCTTGTTTACTGCCCACATAACGGGGGAGAAGAAATAGTCACTGTTCTTGACGTCGGTAAAGGGATTAGTATAGTCTTCGGTCTCGTAGAAACCGCAGTAAATGCACTCGCGGATACTGTATCCGTCGCCGTCCTCCCATTGGGAGAGGATATGCGCGCAGTCGGGGTCGTATGCCACGGCGCAGGGGATGAGTGATACTACGGTGCATAAGCACAGTAATATGCTGATTAGCTTTTTCATTGTTTAGTCTCCTTGGTTTGTTTCTGCTATTATTTATTCAGCAGGGTAGTCGCCCTGTGAGTATCCGTTAAGTGCCGCAACCTCGTCGAAGGTCATACCGCGGCAGTATTCTATGGACTGCTCTGACAGACCGGGGTCCTCGTCTGTCCAGCCCTCGTCGCCGAGAGGACGGAAATTGAAGTGCATCTCTACAGAGCCGTAGTCGTTAGAGATGGGAACGGTGAAGGATACGGTGCCGCTCAGCTCTATAGAGGGAACGTCCGAGAAGGACTGCTCTATCCAGGTGCCGCTGATCACCAGGGCATCTCGCTCGGTATCTATGTAAGCGCTGAGCTCCTCAATGGGGGTATCCTGCACGTTCAGGCCGATGAAGGGGGTGACAAAGCCCAGATCGTCTATGAGAAAACGGGCTATGGCCGTGGTGTTGGTGTCGTTTAAGTACTCGTACATACCGGTACAGTTGCGGAAGCCCACCGCTCCGTTCCAATCGCCCTTATAGCGAGCGATCTGCTCTTCGGTGGGAAGGTTGTTTTCCCGGTCGTCCTCGGAGGGGTCTTCCGTGTCATCCTCAGTGGGCTCTTCGTCAGAGGGTTCCCCATTGCCTGAGCCTGTGGGCATCTCTACCTTGGCTCCGTCCTTCGAGAAGGTCATGGGTATGCCCATCATATCGATAACGATGACTCCGTCCTTCAGCGTACCCGTGAGGGTCTCGGTCTCGCCCTCCATCTCAAGGGAGATGGAAAGCTTATCGACATCCAACTTCCAGGTACAGCCCTCGACGATATCGCCATCCATGGTGAAGGTGCACTTGTTGTCGCTCTTTAACTCGATATACGACTCGCCCTCATATATTTCCTCAAGGGGAGTTACCTCACCGAACATCTCGGCGAAACGTCCGTCGTACCTTCCTGTTACGGCACTCTCCGAGCCTTTGTCGCTTTTGTCCTTTCCTTTCTCGCCCGAGCAGGCAGTGAAGGTGAAGCACAGCGCCATAGCAAGAATGATGCACAGTAATTTTTTCATTTCATACCTCGCTTTCGCATTTATAAAACTTGATTTGTAGAAAAGTATATGATATAATAATCAAAATTATATGGTTTTATATACTAATTTTATTACATAATCCCGTGCTTGTCCCCACACGTTCACATGAAAAAAGTGTGGGAAAACACTTTTTGAAAAATAAAAAGTGTGGGAAAACGGGTGGTTTGGTAAAATTTACGTAAAAGGAGGCGAAAAATGAATAAACGTTCTTTGAGCTTAGCGTTTTTTGCGTTGCTTTCATTCAGCTTGACCTCCTGTAGCGGCATTGGCGATAAGGCGGGCAGTCTGTCTATCGTATATTTTGTGGCTGCGGTGTTGGCCCTGTTAGCTCTGGCGGGTTACGTTCTTGGAGTCAAGAGTCGGGACGGATGGATGCTCACTCTTTTTATTGCTGTGTTTGCCGTGAACTGCGGCTATGCAGCGCTGGCTGTCTCGGGCAGCCTTGACGCGGCGCTGTGGGCAAACAGATTTTCCTATCTCGGATCAGTATTTTTGCCCTTGTCTATGCTTATGATAATCCTCAGAGTGACCGATATGAAATACGGCAGATGGCTGCCTGCGTTACTTCTGTGCCTTGGCGGTATCGTTTTCCTTATCGCCGCCAGTCCGGGATATTTCGATTTCTATTACAGCTCGGTGAGCTTTGAGCGTGTGAACGGCGTGGGTAAGCTTATAAAGGAATACGGTCCGCTTCACGTTGTGTACCTTTTCTATCTTCTGTTTTATATGCTGGCTACGTCCTGCGTTGCGGTATATGCCTGCGCTAAAAAGAAGCTTAACTCCACGGTGCAGGTCGTGGTTCTCAATGTTGCAGTCTTTATTAATATAGGCGTGTGGCTGTTAGAGCAATTAGTAGAGATAGAGTTCGAGATGCTTTCGGTCTCTTACGTTATCAGCGAGCTGTTCCTTCTGGGTCTTTATATGATGCTCCAGGAGCGTGAGGGGCTCGTCCAAAGCATAAAGAATGCGAGAAATACTCCGAATACGTCAAAGGCGGAGTACAGCGAAGAAGATATTGCCGTTTTCACTGCGGGACTTGTTACCCTGACTCCCACCGAGAGGGTTATATACGATCAGTACGTGGCAGGTAAGCGCACGAAGGATATAATGGAGTCTCAGCATATCACCGAGAATACCCTGAAGTATCATAATAAGAATATTTACAGTAAGCTTGGTATTAACAGCCGCAAGGAGCTTACGGCTATATCAAGCTATATCGAGCATAATATAAACGGTGCGGAATAGGGTAGTTTATATGTCGAACATCATTGAAATAACGGATTTTGGCGCCCCCGCGCTGGATGCCTACGCACGCCTCACCGAGCACCAACTGCGGAATAAAAAAGAGCCGGAGAAGGGTATATTCATAGCAGAGAGCAAAACGGTGGTAAACCTTGCTCTTGATACGGGCTATGAGGCGGTCTCTCTCTTAATGGAGCGCAGTCAGATAGAGGGGCAGGCGGCAGACGTGGTGGAGCGGTGCTCCCATCTGCCTATCTATACTGCCGACGATGCTCTTTTAGCTAATATGACGGGTTTTCCCTTATCCCGCGGAGTGCTCGCCGCCATGAAGCGTCCCGTGTTACCCACACCCGAGGAGCTTCTGCGGGACGCACGCCGTGTAGCGGTGCTTGAGAACGTCACCGATGCTACCAACGTAGGCGCAATTATTCGTAGCGCCGCGGCACTTGGCATAGACGCGGTGCTCTGTACCCCCTCCTGCAGTGATCCGCTGATACGCCGTTCTGCCAGGGTGAGCATGGGTACGGTCTTTCAGGTGCCCTGGACTTATATAGGCGCTGACCCCGACGATTGGCGGGAGCACGGAATAGACATACTGCACGGCCTGGGATTTAAGTGTGCGGCAATGGCGCTGACCGATGAAAGCGTGAGCATTTCGGAGCCTGCACTTAAGAGGGAAGAGCGCCTGGCCATCATCGTAGGCACAGAGGGAACGGGCCTCATACCCGAGACCGTAAAAAACGCTGACTATACGGTGAAAATACCCATGTACCATAACGTGGATTCTCTAAACGTTGCAGCAGCTGCGGCGGTGGCATTTTGGGAACTGCGTGCAAAGTAAAGGAAGTTGAATCATGAAAACCATAACCCGTATGCTACTCGTAAAGGTGCTGATCTCGATTTTGTGTACTATTTTGGGAATAATACTCCTCGTATGGGGAGGACTTAACCTGGCGAAGTTCGTTATTTATTCCGATTATTACGGTATGAAGACCGATGTCTGTAAGAATCCGGGGCTTTCGGACGGCTTCGTCTGCCAGGGTATCTGCTACGTCGATGATCACGATAAGATACTGGTCTCGGGATATATGAAGGACGGCAGCGCCAGTCGTATCTACGTTACCGACCTCGATGACGATTCCTTCTACGTTTCCCTTAAGAAGGACGGCGAGGCATTTGACGGACACGTAGGCGGTATCGGCAGTAATGAAGATATCGTGTATATCGCCGACGACGAAAAACTGTACGCTGTATCGGTGAAGGACATTCTCAATTCAGATAACGGCGACGAGATAGAGCTTTCGGACAATGCACCTGTGAATAATGCCGCATCCTTCTGCTTTGCAGACGAGGAGTACGTCTACGTAGGAGAATTTCACGACGGCGGCAAGTACGTCACCGACCATCCCTATGAGACCGACGACGGCACCTACCACGCTATTATGTCCCGCTATAAGTACTCAGACCTGACGAAGCCGGACAGAGTATACTCTATTCGCGATAAGGTGCAGGGAATGTGTATGACCGAGGATGGGAAGATAGTGCTCTCCACCTCTTACGGCCTCTCTGACAGCGTATATTACGTGTATGACGAGGACGAGGCGATAGATTCGGGGCTTACTCTCGACGGCGCTCCCGTGTACTACCTCACCGAGTGTGAGAAGAACTTCAAGGGGCCTGCCATGGCGGAGGGAATGGACGTTATGGACGGCAAGGTCATCACCCTCACCGAGAGCGCGTCGGATAAATATATCTTCGGCAAATTCTTCTTTGCCGACAAGATAGTGGCTCTCCATATAAAATAAGCAAAAGGCTTTCGCTTGGCGAAAGCCTTTTTATATGGTTTTGTTGCACGTATACTGTGTTGAAAGGCAATAAAACTGTATTTACAACGGGTTATAAGTATGGTATTATTGTACTGTAC
>JAZQCR010000125.1:0-5195 GCA_045546375.1 Eubacteriales bacterium
TTGATCTTCTCAAGAATAGCGGGTGTGGAGGTGTCGCCGTCGCTTACGTCCAGCATTATATATGCCACGGTTTCATCGCCGTCATAGTAGTGTGCGTCGTCCGTGGCAAGCAAGGGAAGGGTAAAGCCTGCATTTGCACACAGGTCAACGAACTCACCCGAGTAAGGGCGGTTGGATGCGTGCAGACCTGATACGGTATTGTATATCTCGGTGGCCGCAAGGCCGTGGAGGGGCTTCATCTGCTCTACGGAATTCAGCGACCATGCAGGGTGGGCAAGGACGGTGATACCGCCTGCGGCATTTACCGCGTCAATGACCTCTTGGGGCCCTGCGTCCTTTTCAAGACAGGGATCCCGCTCCATACCGAGACCAACCAGATGATAAACCCCCGTCGCCGTGTCGTTGCCGCCGATGTTAAATTCACAGCCCGAGAGGATGCGAAGCCCCTCTATCTCTCGCTCTGACCCAACCTTCCAGTGGTCGGTGATGGCGACGGCGTCGTAGCCTGCATTCTTGTATATGACTGCCATCTCCTCGGGGGAGACCCTGCCGTCCGACTGAGTAGTATGTATGTGCAGACCTAATTTCATCCGCTTTTTGCCTAAAATATCTGTGTACATATTTTTTCTTGCTTTGGTTAAATAGTTATCTGCTTCGTCTCTATTTTTGAAGATGTATATGTTTTTATTCTGATGTTTCTCAAACAGAGTAAGTATCTTCGGCCTGCTCTCGTCCTTAAAGTCCTTTATAAAGGCGATGAGCTCTTCATCGTCCTTTTCTTCTACCCACGGCATATCTGGGCGAGACTTACCTTTGCGCTCTCTGATACCCTCAAGGCATACTTCGGCGGGATAATCGAGGAAAAAGATCGTGTCGCACGCCGCCATGCGCATCTCCATAGTGCGAGAGTAGTTGCCGTCTATTATCCACTCATCCCCTGCCATAGCATCCCGAAGCCTCTCGTCAAAGACCTCTCTTGCCACCGTGGTCTTGTCCGCATTCCAGTATAGCATATCGAGATGAACGAGCGGAAGCCCCGTTCGCTCGGCGAGGGCACGGGCAAACGTGCTTTTTCCGCTACCGGGACAGCCTATTATGATTACTTTTTTCATAATTGTTTTTCGTTAAATTCGGTAAGATCTTGATTGTTCGGATAAACTCTCATATATCTGTCGGTGATATCTTTGCGGTTGCTCAGTATCAGCGTCCACGAACTGTCACAGGGGACTATCTCGATAGATGAAAGCGGGTGCTGTAGAGCAAGCGGATTTTTATAGTAACCGTTATAATCTTCTGCACAGGGCAGAGGATATTCTAATATTTCTTCAAGGGTGACGTATTTCTCGAATCCGCAGAGTACAGCCCAGATCCATTGGAAATCTTCTTTTTCCACAAGAGCAGTTAGCTCTTCGCCGGAGAGCCAGCAGTACTCTCTGTCAAGCATATCTTCCGTCTCTTTATCACTGGGATAACATTCGCAGTCACATATAAGCCAATTATAATTATTCTGCTCGCTGCCAAGTCCTGAAAAAACCTTGCTTAAATATGTATAATGCCTGTGATTTTTCTTGTCGATTACGCCGTAAACCATATCAAAACTCCCTTTTCTTTCCTCCGCCGATAACGGTCTTGCTCCTTTTTGTGTAAACGACCGTTCCGAAAGTGTCTTCTTCGGTGAGGTCGGCCCTACCCCAAACGGTAGTGCCGTCCGACAGTTGAATGCGGTTGCCTCCTGTTTGTCGGTAAACAGTTATTTCCCCGCATTTTTTTCGTAATTATATCATAACAAATTTGAATAAGCAACAAAAAAACTCTTGCAAAAGCAAAAAAGATATGTTATACTATTGCACGATCAGGACGGAGGCATAGCTCAGTTGGTTAGAGCACTTGCTTGACATGCAAGGGGTCAGTGGTTCGAGTCCACCTGTCTCCACCAGAAAAGCACTTTGAGAAAAGTGCTTTTTTAACTTTTGCAAGGTGAGAAAATGATAGAGTTTAAAAAACCGACAATAGAGAATAGATCCGACTATCTGCGTATGGTAAAGGAGTTTTACGCAACCGACGCCGTGCTCTTTGACGTAGACGATAGCCATTTTGAAGAGTGCTTTGATGAGCTGCTTCGCTCGGATGAGTACACCTTCGCCCATATACTCTACCTTGATGGACAGGTGGCGGGATACGCCCTTATCGCCAAGACCTACTCTCAGGAGGCGGGCGGTATGGTCTGGTGGATAGAGGAGATATACGTCCTGCCCGAGTATCGCGGGAAGGGAATAGGCAGAGCTTATTTTGACTACCTTTTCTCCATCAAACCCGATAACGTCAAGCGAATGAGATTAGAGGTTGAGAGGGAGAATGAAGGTGCGGTAGCGCTCTATAAACGCCTTGGCTTTGACTTTCTTGATTATGATCAGATGTATTTAGAATTTTAACAACAAAACTCGCACATTCTTGCACAGAATGTACGAGTTTTCTTTTTATATCTCTGTTATCAAACCCAAAAGACTTCCTTGTCCAAAAGCTTTTGGGGAGCGCGAGGCCCTTTTTACGAAAAGGGTCTCGCACCTATTACGTAGCATCGGCGGTTAAAATGTCGCCCTTTTGCTCTATCTTGTTGACGCAGGCCTCGCGACCGATGAATTTGCCCTCTGCATCGCGGACGTGACGGTGGTAGCAGACGTACAGCTCACCGTTCATCTCTGTGATGTTGCCGTGACCGGTGCCGTAGATGCCCTCGGGGCGCTTAATGAGGATATTATCCCCATTCTCGTCGCCGGGCTGGATGTAGGGCCCCCATACGTTGTCTGCCCATGCATAGCGGATATTGTAGTTAGGATCGCGGAAATCGTTGATGCTCCAGGAGAGCAGGTACCTGCCGTTATACTTGATGAGATCTGCACCCTCGCAGAATACCCAAGGCTTGTAGCGGTCGTGGATCTCCCCCTTCTGTTCATAAAAGATCTCCGATAGATTCTGTATTTCACCTACCAGATGAACGTCATCGGGAGAGAGGTATATCTCGGACATAAAGAGTGCGCTGTTACCCCACATCAGGTACGCCTTACCGTCGTCGTCAACGAATAGGGAAGGGTCGATAGAGGAGACACCCATCATCTGTACTCCTATAATAGACTGCCCCATAACGTCGCGGTAGACACCGTCGGGGGTGTCGCATACTGCGATGCCTATCTGAGAGTTGGTGCAGGTGGCGAGATACCAGTGATCGCCAAACTTTGTAAGTGAGGGAGCCCATGCCCATGAGCCGTTCGACCAGGGGATGTTACGCATTTCGATGATCTTCTTGGGCTCGGACCAGTTCTGCAGATCTTTTGAATGATATATCTCGAAGAACTCTCCGTTTTCCTTGGTATGATAGGGAGACCGCTCGGTGGATGCCACCATATAGTAGTCACTACCGTCACGATAGACGAAGATATCGGCGTAATTGCCTTTAATAACGGGATTAATCATAATTACTGTCCCTTGTTGGCTTTATATAAGAGCTCCTGCTTGCAGTTCCACAGCTTTTCCGAGAGGTCGACGTAATAGGTGTGAGGATTCTCGAAACGCTTTACCTCGTCCCAAAGGGTGTCCACCTGGGCCTTACAGTAGTCACGTATCTCCTCGGTAGTAGGCAGGTCGTAGACGAGCTGTCCGTTCTTGAAGATCTGTTTCTGCAGGCAGACTGCACGGAAGTTCTCGTAGGTCTTTTCCTTCCAGGTGTAGTCGGGGTCGAAGATGGTGAGAGGCTTGCTCTCGTCTATCTCCTCATCGTGGATGCAGATTAGGTCGGCGTTTGCCATACCCGTTTCCTTATCGTAGATACGGTATACCTTCTTAAAGTGAGGTGTGGTTATCTTTACGGCGTTTTCCGAGACCTTTATCTTGGGGATTATCTCTCCGTTGCGTTCGATTGCCGCCAGCTTGTATACGCCGCCGAAGACGGGCTCGCTTTTAGAGGTGATAAGGCGCTCACCTACACCGAAGGAGTCTACTTGCGCGCCCTGAAGAAGCAGGTCGCGGATGATATATTCGTCAAGGGAGTTGGAGATGACTATCTTACATTCGGTGAGTCCTGCCTCGTCCAACATCCTTCTTACCTGTTTTGTGAGATAGGTGATATCTCCCGAGTCGATACGGACACCGCACTTGGTAATGCCGTGAGCCTTGAACGCCTTTATGGCGTTGGGCACACCGCTTTTTAATACGTTGTACGTATCAATGAGCAGGGTAGCGTTATTGGGGTAAAGGCGGCAGTAGGTGTCGAAGGCCTCGTACTCGGAGTCGAACATCTGTACCCATGCGTGTGCCATGGTTCCGCCTGCGGGCACGCCGTAGCGGAGCTCGGAGATGGTGCAGGCAGTACCTGCGCAACCGCCGATGTATGCGGCTCTGGCGCCGAGGATGGCGCCCTCTACGCCCTGAGCACGGCGGGAGCCGAACTCGGAGATAGGCCTGCCCTCAGCCGCACGCACTATGCGGTTTGCCTTGGTGGCGATGAGGCACTGATGGTTAAGAGTCAGCAGAATAAAGGTTTCGATAAACTGCGCCTCCATAGCGGGAGCGCGTACGGTAAGTATGGGCTCTCCCGGGAAGATAGGCGTTCCCTCGGGGATGGCGTAGATGTCACCCGTAAAGTGGAAGCCCCGCAGGTATGAGAGGAAATCCTCGCTAAAGATGCCCTTACCCCGCAGAAAATCTATGTCGTCTGCGGTGAAGTGCAGATTCTCGATATATTCGACTACCTGCTGCAGACCGCAGCAGATGGCAAAGCCGCCTGCATCAGGCACCTTGCGGTAGAATACGTCGAAATAAGTGATAGTATCCTTATATTCCGTCTGAAAATATCCGTTTGCCATAGTGAGCTCGTAGAAGTCACATAGCAGAGTGTAGTTGTCCTTTGCGAAGCTTTTGCTTGTCATAGTCTTCTCCCTGAATCTAAATCAATTTATATAATATACCAAATTTCAAAAAAAGTAAATAAAAAAAGAAAAATAAAAGGAAAACCGAAGTTCTCCTTTATTACGTATTACTTGTTATCCTCATAACCCACCAGCATACCGCCAAGCTCGGCATAGAAGCAGCAAAGACCTCTGTTCTCGCCGATAATTATGTCAGCCGCGGGATAGTCTGCACGGATGAGCTCGCAAAGCGCATTTACGATGCCTTCGTTGAAGCAGTGATCTATACGCACC
>JAZQCR010000126.1:0-8718 GCA_045546375.1 Eubacteriales bacterium
GCCCATATTGACCCCCTCCATCCTGTCAAATCCGTTGAAAAGGGGACTGGTGTTAAGGAGCATATCCCTGTGCTCCTCTGCGCTCATCTTGGAGGTGAAGTCGGTGCCCGCCTCCGAGTGCTCAAAGAAATACGCCTTTAAGGGCAGGGGCTCTACCATTGAGCAGAAGCGGTAGAAGTCGGAAAGAGCGGCAGTCCTTTCTTTGCCGTCCACGGTCATGATGCCTGCCGTGCTGTCAAAGGAAGCGATCTTTTCCTTTCCCTTCTCCATATAGGTAGCAGAATAGCTCTGCCCCTGCTTGCTTACGCGGTATTTGTACACGTATTTGGTGACGGAGCCGTCGCTGAGCTCCACCTCACACTTATACTGCACGTCCGCCGTATAGTCTCCTATGGCCTCTACCGCAGGATGATAAATATCCTTGGGCGCCACGGGCTCTGTAGGCTCCGTGGCATCGGGGCCCGTCGGCTGTAAGGAAGGCTCGGTGTCGGGCTCGGTAGGAGCCTCTGTAGGCTTGTTATCGGGCTCGGTGGGCTTAGGTTCCGTGGGCTTAGGTTCGGTGGGCTTAGGCTCGGTGGGCTTAGGCTCGGTAGGCTTAGGCTCGGTGGGCTCCTTCGGATCCTCCGGCTCGGAGGGCTCCTCATCGGTAACGGGGGAAGTGAAGATCTCCTCACCCTCCTCGTCTACAGAGCCAAACTCAGTAACCGGCTTGCCGCCTACCTCCTCCTTATAGTCGTATCCGCCCTCTTCGTCGTGATCGCCGAAGTTCTCCTCAATAAAATCGTCGTAATCGGGCTCGTCCGAAGGGTCTGTAAGATCGTTGCTTCCCTGCGGCTCGGTGGGCTGCAGGACAGGCTCTGAAGGCTCGCCGGTAGGGAGACTGCCTATATTATCGGAGGGGGCGAGCTCCCCGCTCTGAGTCTCCTCTGTTGACACGCCGCTTTCCTTGCTCTTTTCGTCGGAGTCCGAGCAAGAGCATACTAAAAGTGCCACGGTCATTAAGCATACGGTTAAAAATATCAGTTTTTTCATCTTATCCCTCAATATCATATACTTCGTAGTTTTCTGCATCCTTGGGAAGTGTAAAGGTCTCCACCTCGTCGCCTACCGCGTTGATTATAGCAGTTTTCTCAAGGCTGTACTCGCGGACGACTCCGTCCACCGGGAACTCAAGGGTGAAGGTGCCGATAAATGCGGTAAGCTCGCCGTCCTCAACGGCATAGGAAATAGCCGCCGCCACGATATCTATATCGTCCACGGAAACGCCGCTGTTGTCGGCGATGGTCTCTATATCGCAGAGCAGCTCGTCTCTGGCGCGCCCCTCACCTAAAGTGATACTGATCATCGTAGCGCCGTCGGTGGAGGACAGCTTTCCCGACATAAACTCGCTCTCGGTAACGAAGATGGGCACGATACCGTCGAAATCGGCGCGGAAGGTCTCCTCGTTAGTCTCATACCGCTCGTAGGAATCAAGCTCCTCAACACCGGAAGGCTCCTTGTATATCTGATACGCCCAGCCGTCGTAATAGTACATCTCATAGGCAAGTTCAAAGGCAACGTAGGAATTCATGGCAAGGGTATCACCGTGGTACATATTGCCCTTCTCTGCGGGTATCATAGCCCCGTCAAAGCCCACGAAATATCCGTTGGCATTCTCGGTGTCGCCGTCGTCAACGATGATGGCCACAGAGGTAAAGGTAATGTCCCAGGCGGTATTATCCTTCCAACCCATGACCATCTCGTAGAGCTGGTCGTGGGTGTATTTAACGGGCTCTGCGGCCTCGGTGGTATTCTGTGTAGTCGCCTCTCCGTCCTTCTTTTGGCAGGAAACGGGAGTCAGCGCTAAAACAAGTGCGCATACAAGGCATATTAAGCGTTTCATAGTTTCTCCTTGAAGATCTTATCTAAAATATTGTATCATATATCACGTAAAATATCAAGCGGATTTCTTTTCCCGCCTCGCCTTTGCAGTCTGTCCTTGTAGAGGGCGAGGACCCCTTCATCATACGGACTCACCACGTTGGGGCGACGCAGGGCAGCATCAGCGGCAGAAAGGGAGCACCCGAAGAAGTCGGCGATCCTGCGCGCGTCTGCCCTGCCAAGAGCACGAAGCGGCGCAAAGGGCACTATAAGCGCCGAGGCAAAGCGATTCGCCTCTCTTTCCTCCCCCTCTGTATCGGCATCCTCGTGGCCTAACAGTATATGTCCCACCTCGTGTGCGAGAGTATAGTTTATACGCGCCACGTCCCAGCCGTGATTATATAGGATAAGGTCAAGCTCCTCACTGCGGACGGTGCATCCCTCGATGGCGGGCAGAGCTGCACTCGGGCAGATACGGCGGTAATTCTCAAAGGTGTCGAAAACGATCCTGCGCCCGAAGTCCAGCTCCTTTACCCACAGACCGTAGCCCAGCTCCCTCTGCCTTGAGAGCAGCTCTGCCGCAAGGTACTCGGGTCGTAAGTCATTCATCCTTTTCCTTCTCCAACGCCTTTAGGTACATATCTATAGTTGAGCCGAAATATCGGGTTATCTCCTCACGGCGCTTATCCGATATGCCGTCCGTCTTTCTGAAAAGGATAAGAAGCTGCCTTTCCGCCTCGTTTTCCGCGCGGATGCCGCCCTCTCCTTCTCTTTCAAAAAGATAGTCTACGCTGACAGAGAAAAACTCCGCCATACGGAGCATCATCTCACCTGAAGGCAGAGAGCCCGTCTCATATTTTCCAACACTGGAGCGCTCTACTCCTAACTCATCCGCCAACTGCTGTTGAGTAAGGCCTCTCTGCTTCCTTAAATTCTTTATTCTCTCGCCCGTCATGGCACTTCTCCTCGACAAAACTTGATATTTTTCTACGGTCTACGTATATTATAGTGAAAATCATTCACAATGTAAAGGGTTTTCAAGAAAAAAGTTGAAATATTTTCACATTTCCCCTTGACACGCCCTATTGCTGATGCTATAATGTGACTGTAATTCACAAGAGCCCCGTCCTGTGAACAATTAACACAAAAGAAAGGAATAGAGATGACAAACGAAGAAACAAAAGCACTGCGCAGGTATTGCGGTGCGGTTCTCGAGTACCGCCACCTGCCACCCTACAAAAACCACGTAAAAAAAGCCTGCGATGATATGAAGGACGGCTCTGTGAGTGACGAACAGCACGACACCATCATGAAGGCCATCATCCTGAATACCCTAAACCGAAAGGACTACCCCTATAACACCCTGCAACGGCAATATGACCTGCCTATGACCCGGTACGAATTCACCGCAAAGAAAAACGAGTTCTGCGCCGCACTTGCAAAAAGATGCGGCTTTCCGAGCGCGGCGGCAGGCTCATTTTCCAAAAAAGATATCTTAGATATGCTCTTTGTCATAGCGGATGAGGCAAACGAGTGTATCACCAAGGACGGCTCCTTTAACCACCAGGTGGCGGGTGTGGCGCTGAAGGCCATCGATCAGGCTATGCGTATCTACGACAGTTGCGAAGATACCGCAGAGGACACCCGCGAGATCCGTATGGACGACCCCGCAAGAGCCATGGGAGCGTAAACACATTAACGGCTGTAAAAACCCAGGTTTTTACAGCCGTTTTTCTATACATTTGCTCACATTGCCAAATAAGCAAGCAGGCTTTCATCACTTACCGTCTCTCCCACGCTCATTCTGCCAAGCGACATGAGCGACTGCGGTATACCGGGAATGACGGTGTTGATCCGTTTATAATCGGTTGACAGCGTCACTTTATAACCGCAGTCCTTAAAGACCGCGTTACTCAAATGAGTATACTTACCGTTAGGATAAGCGATAACCGTAGGTGAAGACAGTCCAACCGAGGAAAATGCTTCTTCTTGCGCTTCTATATCCGTTTTAATTGCGCTTGCGAACTCATCATCCGTCTCGCCGTCAAAAGGTATGACCGATTCCCTGATCTTATCTCCCTCCTCAAAGGGCGCCCACTGATGCATATCATAGGTATGAGAGCCAATGGAGATCAGCCCGGAGCCCTTCATCTCGTCGATCTCCTCCTTGCCGAAGTGAGGTGTCATTTTGTGAACGGTATCCTTATAGTATTCCTTTTTGCCAATAGATACTCCGATAGCAAATATAGTTCCCTTCATATTCTCTTCTTTGAGAATGGGGAAAGCGTATTCATAATTGCTTTGATATCCATCGTCAAAGGTTATCAAAACCGGCTTTTCGGGAAGGGCACCCTTCCCTTCCGCAAAAGCCATAAGCTCGTCAAAGGAAATCGCTTCATAACCGTTTTCCTTTATCAACTGCATATGATGTCTGAAGGTCGCCTGTGACACTACCGAAGTGTCAGACGTGCTCTCGGCAGAAAAATGATGATACAAAAGGATAGGTACGTTCACCGTTTTATCATTTATATCAACACTTGCCGCCTTTTCCCTCTGTGCCTTCACGTCGAGCACGGTCTGTGCGGTACAGAACTCCCCGAAGTTTTCGGGACGGTAGTTGTCGTTTGAGCCCCAAATACGCGAAATGACCATATCACCGGTAGAATTACGCGTATGGGTGGAATCATAAAAATATCTGGGGTCATAGGATATATCCGATATGGCAAAATTCCAATAATCGGTCACCTGACCAAGCTTGCGAAAATATTCGTCAAGGGTCTGGTCAGTGAAGCTTTCCAGCTGTTGTTTCGCAACAGGGGGTACCACCACCGTGAGAACGGTGCCGTGCTCATCACACATTTCCTTTATCCTTCGCACGTTCTCCACACATCCGTCTATGTCGTTTAGCGTGCGGTTTCGCCCTTGTGACGGGAAGTTACCCTTATTATTTTCCAAATAAGAAGCCGTATCGCTGATCTCCTCAGCATCCCTTAGGCGCTTGTCATACACACCCGTTTCCGGTATAAATACGTCAAAGGGCTTCGGGTACTCCTCATCTATCTCACGGGATTCCAGCTTCTCCTGAGCGTACGACAGGTTGGCAAACAGATAGGAAAAATAATAGGACAGCGGATTTTCTCCGCTTACGCTGTAATGGGTCTTGTTAACAAGCTGCTCTTTATCAAGGTTTGAGCTGTTTGCCTCGTTTATGCCCACAACGAGGAAGATGTGCTCCACATCATCGTTTTCCAAGAGAAAGGATACCAGCTCACGGTCGTAATCGGAATCGGCTCCATAATGAAACATATTATAAAAGTCGGTTTCCAAATAGCTGTTAAGGGTCTGTGGTAAAAAAGAAGCAGCGTTGGAGGAGCCAACCACGTAAGAATCGTACTTGTCGAAATTCTCGGAAATATATACTGCCTTGCTGTTACGAGGATTCAGCGTTTGAGTGTACGCGTCCCAGTCCATAAACAAGTCGCCAAATGCGTTAAAGGGGTCTACTGCTACATTGACGGCACCCCAGCCCACAAACACGGTGAGCAATGCCACAATAACAGTCGCAATCCACTTTTTTCCGCTCATGCTCTACTCCTTTACACGTTTTCGTACACGAATGAGATCGGTACGTAATCTTGATTTGCGAATATGCCGAATACAACTACCGCAAACAGAATCACCAGGAGGATATACTGTATTATCCACCTTCTTGAGCATATCCACTCGGTCACGTCGATCTTTCTTTCCTTTGCGATACTCACCACAAGCACCAATAGACCGAAAACCGCAAGTCCGATCACAAGCTCACGTGTGAAGCCAAGCCCCGTAAAGACGTCCGCCGTTACACCGGACGCACCAAAAGCCGTAACCGTATGGGAAAGCATTCCCAAAGCTGACCTTAGGGAAGCGGCATTGGAAAAATACCTTCCGACTACAACAAGCATATTAGTAACTATTATGCCCTTTACAAGCATTAATCGCTTATGCTTTTTGTAGTGAATGATCCCATCCAGCTTGCTTCCCAAGGGTGTCCAAAGCATACCGAGGGACATCCAGAAGCCATTCCAGATGCCGTAGGCGATATTTTGCATTCCCGGTCCCTGCCACATACCTACCGCAATAAACACAACAAAGGTACCGAGAGACGGTATGACCCTCTTTGAGTAATCGGAAGACAGGTGCTTACGCGCAAACTTGTTTATTTTGCTGGCTCTTTTTGAAAGAACGATAGGAAGGAACAGATAGTCCTTCATCCATTCTCCGAGAGAGATGTGCCACCTTCTCCAGAAATCCGCCAAACTGGTAGCAAAGTAGGGTTGCGCGAAATTGTCGTGCATTTTTATGCCAAACAGATAGGAAACGCCCTGCACCATATCAATACCGCCGGAAAAATCGCAATAAAGCTGAAGGCAATACAATACGGAGCCAAGCAAAGAAATGACCCCGGGATAGTCTCCGTAATTTGAGTATATCTGCCCGACTATGGGAGAAAGAGGGTCTGCTATGAACGACTTCTTAAGCAGACCGAACGCGATCAAATAAAAGCCCTTTTGTATGTTTTTAACATCAAAAGCATTTCCGTCATAAAGCTGTTTTTCAACAGACTCGTAACGGTTGATGGGCCCTTGGATCATCTGTGGGAAATAACATATAAACAACGCGTATTTAGCAGGATTCTTTTGTGGAGCATACTTACCCCTGTATACGTCTATGAGATAACCCGCGCTTTGAAAAACGTAAAAAGATATGCCAAGGGGCAAAAAGAACGCGGGTATCATAAACTCGCTGTTAAATACATTATTGGAAAGCTTCAGAAAAAAGCCGGAATATTTTAGTACGACGAGAGAGGCAAAATCCAGAATGAGAGCAGCGGAAAGCACTGCCCTCTTTTTTCTTTGCAAGCTCCTTTTAAAGGTTGCCGCATCCTTGTGCAGTTCTTCGTTAAAGCAGGTCTTAGACAGAGCCCCGAGCCAGCAGGCAAACGAATATGTAGCAAGAATGGTCAAGCCAAGATAAATTACCGAGGTAAGGTCAAAGGAGCAATAAAAATATATGCTGGATGCAAGAAGCACCAACCAGCGGAATCTCCTCGGTAATGAATAATACATCACCATGGAGAGCAGGATAAAGCAAAGAAATTCCGTGCTTGTTATCAGCATATCAGTCAGTACCGCCCATTCTCTTTACCAATGAATAGATAGCCTCTACGTCATTGAAATTCTCAGGGATAACATCATCCACCCCTATATCTATATCATAGGTTTCGTTTAACTCCACTACTATGGTAACGATGTCAAGGGATTCCAAGATATTATTGTCCACCAGTGCGGTCTCGTTTTCAAAATCCACGTCGGGACAGCAGTCGCGAAGTATCTCCAACAGTTTATTCATGATCTATTCTCCTTATAATCCTTTAGAAGTTGTTTTGTATCCACCTTTTGGGTTCTCGTTTTCGGAAAGCTCTCTACCCTTCTTATTACGTTAGGGACCATATACCTTGGCAATTTCTCTTTTAAGCGTTCCAGTATCGCTTCACGGGAAATATCCCCCTGATAAAACATCACTATCTTTGAGCGCTCTTCGTCATACACGCAAACGGAGCTGGCGACACCGTCTGTAGAATTAGCGCAAAGGACGATCTCAGCCATCTCGATACGGTGTCCCATATGCTTTATCTGAGAATCATTACGCCCCATAAAATAAAGCTCGCCGCCCTTATAATAAGCCAGATCCCCGGTCCTGTACATTCTCTCCGGGTAAGCCGTATTCATTACGTTCTGTGTGAAGGCCGCATCAGTAAGCTCACGTCTGTTATAGTATCCGTTTGAAAGGCAAGAACCGGTAACGCATATCTCTCCGACGACGCCCTCTTCGCTGACCTTGGCTCCGTCTGACACGAGAAAAACAGAACAGTTAGGGAAAGCCCGTCCTATCGGAACCGCATCCTTAAGCTGTTCAAAGGACTCTATCACGTGATAGGTACAGTTGCAGGTTATCTCGGTAGGGCCGTACAGATTAACAAACTGCACACCCGGGAGCTCGTCCATCCAGTATTTCAAGGTTTTCAAAGGCATTATCTCGCCCGAAAACATGACCTTCTTAAGTCCGCTCGGTTTTTCATTACGAAAGCCCTTCAGTGCCGAAACGATATTAAGCGCAGGTACTGCCCAAATGACCGTATCGATCCCCCGTCCGTTTAGCCGTTCCACAAGCAGCTTGGGGAAGGAAAACAGCTTATTTTCCAGTATCTCCATCCTGCACATATTTCTTGCGGAAATATAAATATCCTTAACCGAAACGTCAAAGTCAAAGGGAGCCTGATTGCCGAAAACGGTATCGGCACCGAAATCAAAGGTAGCAGAAAACTGCTCCGCCATATCTATTACCGCCCGATGGCTTATGGAAACGCCTTTCGGCTCCCCTGTGGATCCGGAGGTGAACAGCACGTACAGCAGATCCGTATCCTTTCGCTCTTTCCAAGGGCTGCACTGAACGCACTCACCCTCCGTCAGCCCGTCAACGGTCCATTGCGGTATGCCGGAAAAAGCCTCGCCTACATCCTCCTGGGAGATCACTGCGGCAGGTCTTATTATCTCGATTATCTTACTTATCCGCTCGCCGGGCAGATTCATGTCTATCGGAACGTAAAAATTCCCACTGTAGACCACGCTGTAAAAGGCAAGGATATCCAATACGTTATGCTTTATACAGACAGCTACCGGCCGATTACCGTCGCCAAGCTGAGCGTGTATCCGTGCTCCCGCACGACCGACCCGCCCCCAAAGCTCTTTGTAGGTCAGGCTCTGACCCACGTCCGCCACTGCCACGGAAAGGGGGCGCCGCTCTCCCGCCGCCTCC
>JAZQCR010000127.1:0-3963 GCA_045546375.1 Eubacteriales bacterium
AGTGTTGTTTCCTAAGACCGCTTGGCCTCCGACTTCCTGCTCGCCCTCGGGAAGTACCTCAAGGGTATCGGGGTCGATGATCTCGGGGATGAAGTGATCCTCCCAAACGTGCATACCGCACTGGTACTCGCACTCACCGGAAACGCCGGGGCCTAAGATCTCGGTAAGACCGTAGATATCGTACGCTTTACAGTTAAGGCCCGCCTCGATCGCGTGGCGCATATCCTCCGTCCAGGGCTCGGCACCTAAGATGCAGGCCTTCAGCTTCAGCTTGTCGCGCAGGCCCGCCTCGTTTACCGCCTCTGCTAAATACATGGCGTAGGAGGGGGTACAGCAGAGCACGGTAGAGCCGCAGTCCACCATAAAGTCTATCTGTAATTTAGTATTACCCGAGGATGTGGGGATGATGGTAGCGCCGATCTTCTCGGCACCTGCGTGTGCACCTAAGCCACCTGTAAACAGACCGTAGCCGTAGGAGACCTGGACGGTGTCCTCGTCACCAAGACCCAGACCCGTCATCATACGGGCAACGCAGTCGCCCCATATCTCCAGGTCGTCGCGGGTGTAGCCTACCACGATACGCTTACCGGTGGTACCCGACGAAGCGTGGATGCGGACGATGTCCTTCATGGGCTTTGCTAAAAGTCCGTAGGGGTACTCGTCGCGAAGGTCCTTCTTGTAGGAGAAGGGCAGGCGGTGCAGGTCCTCGATGCCGTGAATGTCCTCGGGGGTCAGACCCAGTTCATTCATTCTCTCACGGAAAAGGGGAACGTTATCGTAAGCGTGCTTTACCTGCTTGCAAAGACGCTCGCTTTGAAGAGCTTCGATCTCTTCTCTGGGCATAGTTTCAATGTCCTTGTGTAAGTATGCCATTTGATAAATTCACTTCCTTAAGTGTAGAATTGCGATTATGCGTTGGTTTTGTCATTTGTGTGTAAAGCTTCCTGTGTCAGGGCCTCTTTTACCACGTTGTCTATCCTGCGACAGACCATATCTAATCCTTTATCGATATCGCTGTTGCGAAAACGGAGAACACGAAGGTTCATGCCCTCAAGCTCGGCTGTTCTTACAGAATCTTTGATCCTTTGGGGATATTTGCATAAAAAGTCGTACCATAGCTTCTTTTCGTGCCGAGTCATATTTTTCCGTAAGACTTTGGCGATAGGGATGTTATCTCTGTTGTATTCCTTTAACAATATCACCTGAATCTAGTTATGGTGTAAACTATAATTCCATTAACAAAAGCTATAATAATTGCTTTTAGCCAATCATTGTTGAACAACTTGAAAAAATAATGAATAATAAATACATCAATGACTAACATTGAAAGAAATACTATTGACCATAATAAATAACGTTTCATTTTAATTCCCTAAAGCTTATAGGAGCCACTTTTAACAAACGGAACCCAAACACTGAATTTGATTGATTTATTTATATATTTTCTACTTACAGTTTATGTCTCTCCTTCCGTCAAAACCTTCGGTTTTGCCACCTCCCTCGTCAGAGGGAGGCCGTGTCACGTCTCGCCGTCAGTTAGATCTTCACGTGTCGCGGCAGCGTGCCTCCCTCTGATGAGGGAGGTGGCTTCGACGCAGTCGAAGACGGAGGGAGAGATAAATCACGGAAGCTTTTAAGTTGACTATAGATTATAACCTAGGTCAAATGCCTTAATGTTCACATCAACAAAAGCGGGCTTAACGGTGGTCTTGATGGTCTCTATCCACTTTTCGTAAGGGATATCGGTAGAGCGTGCCATAACACCGATAAGCACTACGTTTACGCTCTTGGTATTGCCTGCCTCTTTTGCCAAGTCCAGTGCGTTAACGCTGGTGAGGTCACATAGGGCAGAGAGCTTCTCGTGGATATTTTCGGGATAGGTGGCGGCACCCGTGATAACGGGCATAGGATCCATACGCTGGATATTTGCTATCATTCTGCCGCCCTTCTTAAGATAGGGCAGAGCCCTCATAGCCTCAAGGCTCTCAAAGGCAAGGATGATGTCAGCGGTGCCCTTGTCGATAATGGGTGAATTGACCTTATCGCCGTAGCGAACGTAGGTGACAACGCTACCGCCTCTCTGGCTCATACCGTGAACCTCGGAGACCTTTACGTCGTAGCCCTCGCCTATAACCGTGTTACCGAGGATGCGGCTGGCAAGGAGGGTACCCTGACCGCCTACGCCTACTATCATAATATTCTTGGTCATTTTTCAGTCCTCCTTTTCTATAGCGCCGAAGGGACATACGTTCTCACAGAGACCGCAGCCGATGCACTGGGTGGAATCGATGTGTACGCCCTTGTCGTCAGAGGTGATAGCGGGACAGCCCAGCTTCATACACATCTTGCAGTTCTTACATTTGTCGGTGATGACGCACTTGCCCGTGTACTTGACGCTCTTGAGGAGCGCGCAGGGGCGCTGTGCGATGATAACCGAAACCTCGTCGCGCTCGGTCTCCTCCTTTACCACCTTCTCGAAGTTCTTAACGTCGAAGGGATCGGCCACCACTACGTGCTCAACTCCTATACCCTTGCAAAGGGTGATGAGGTTGACCTGCTTTGTTTCCTCACCGCGGATGGTGTAGCCTGTGGTGGGGTTATCCTGATGGCCGGTCATGCCCGTGATGGAGTTATCCAGGATAAGGACGGTATTTGCGCCCTTATTGTATACCATATCAACAAGACCGGTGATGCCCGAGTGCATAAAGGTGGAGTCGCCGATAACGGAGACTAATTTTTTATTAAATTCAGCACCTCTCGCCTTTGCCATACCGTGTGCGGCGGAGATGGAAGCACCCATACAGATGGTGGTGTCAACGCTTGCAAGGGGGGCTACCGCACCAAGGGTGTAACAGCCGATATCACCCGAAACGGTGAGACCTAATTTCTTTAAAACGTAGAATGTACCGCGGTGAGGGCAGCCCGCACACATAACGGGGGGACGAACGGGGATAGCCTCGTCTACCGAAACGCTCTCGGGTGCCGCCTCGCCTGTGATGGCGGTGCGGATCATAGCGGGAGTGTACTCGCCGAGGAGGGTAAATGCCTCCTTGCCGATGACCTCCACGCCGAGGATGCGGCAATGCTCCTCGATAAAGGGATCCAGCTCCTCGATAACGTATACCTTGTCGTGCTTTGCGGCAAAGTCACGGATGAGCTTTTCGGGCAGGGGGTATACCATACCTAACTTCAGGTAGTCGGCTTCCTCTCCCATAGCCTCTTTTGCATATTCGTAGGCGATACCCGCGCTGATGATACCTACCTTTGCGCCGTTATCCTCTACTGTGTTAACGGGGCAGGTCTCTGCGTACTCGGCGAGGGCCTTCATCCTTTCCTCTACCACCACGTGACGCTTGATGGCGTTACCGGGCATCATAACGTACTTGGGGATATTCTTCTCATAGTCCTTGAGCTCGTCGCCCGCTCTCTCGCACAGCTCTACCATAGACTGGGAGTGGGAAACGCGGGTGGAAAGACGCAGGAAGACAGGGGTGTCAAACTGCTCCGAGAGGGTGTAGGCGAGCTTTGTAAATTCCTTGCATTCGCCTGAGTCGGAGGGCTCCAGCATCATTATCTTGGACGCCTTGGCATAGTGACGGCTGTCCTGCTCATTCTGTGAGGAGTGCATACCCTGGTCGTCCGCTACGCAGAGGACAAGTCCGCCGTTGACGCCCGTGTAGGATGCGGTAAAGACAGGGTCCGCCATTACGTTAAGGCCTACGTGCTTCATACAGCTCATAGCCCTGGCACCGCCGATGGACGCGCCGATAGCCACCTCTGCGGCCACCTTCTCGTTGGGGGCCCACTCGCAGTAGATCTCAGGGTAGTTAACTATATTTTCAGTGATCTCGGTACTGGGAGTGCCGGGGTAGGATGAAACTACCCTTACTCCCGCCTCGTAAGCACCGCGTGCTACCGCGGCGTTACCCAGCATCAGTTGTTTTTTCATATGTATTTCTCCTT